>PMUN01000475.1 GCA_003166875.1 Bryobacterales bacterium
GCTTCTTTCAGACCCCGCCTCGCGACGACGCCCTTGCGTTTCGCTAACCCTTCACCTCCATCAGGTTGGGTAGAAGACTTTCACTTCCGGACTGCTGGACATGCCCAGCACACTTTGTGGGGCAGGCTGCCAGCCTGCGCGCGGGTTGGTAACCCGCGCTGTTTGCGCCGATTGACAATCGGCGCGCAGGTTACCAACCTGCCCCACACGTTGTATACTGATAGTTGACTTCAACTACGTTTCGGGTCGCTTGCCCGGGCCGAGGAAATTCAAATGCCAAAACGCACATATCAACCGAACAACCGTAAACGGGCAAAGACGCACGGGTTCCTGGTACGCATGGCCACCAAGGACGGGCGCGCCGTGATCTCAAGGCGCCGCGCTAAGGGCCGCCACAAACTAACTGTCAGCGACGAGAGAGCCCTACGGTACGCCGAATAGTTTCGGTTTTCCGAAAAGCGCTCGTATTCTGCGAACTTCAGATTTCCGCAAAGCGTATAACAAAGGGACTCGGATTGCCAGCCCGTACTTTGCGGCGTTTTGCCTCCAGGTTCCGCGCGAGGCAGGCCAGGGACCGAGGCTGGGATTCACGGTTCCGCGAGCTTTCGGAAACGCGGTATTGCGGAATCGGGTGAAGAGGCGTATGCGTGAGGTGCTTCGGATTCGTTTCCAGGAAATCGCTCCGCAATGGGATATCGTGATCAACCCGCGACGCGCTGCTTTGAAGGCAACGCCCGAGGAGCTTCGACGGGAATTGGATCGATTGGTGACGCGATGCGGAAAGCAGTGATCGCCACTTTGCGTTTCTATAAGCGCTTCCTTTCGCCGTTCCTGCCGTCGGCTTGCCGCTACAATCCCACGTGTTCTGAATATATGCTCGAAGCGGTTTCCAAATACGGCGTGCCGCGCGGCGTCTCTATGGGCCTTAGGCGCTTGTTGCGTTGCCATCCCTTCCGGCAGGGTGGCTTCGACCCGGTTCGTTAGAAGGCTTCCACTCGAATGGCCGACATNNCCATGGAGATGCGGCTCCTGTTGGCGTTCCTGCTGATGGGCCTGGTGCTGTTCCTCACTCCTTATATCTACAAAGCGCCGCCGCCGCCCAAAAAGCCAGTCATGCCTCCGGTTGCCGCGCAGGTGGCTGAAGAGAAAAAGCCCGCAGCAGCCGCTGCTGCCGCCCAAGCCGCCCCGGCTGAGCCTGTACCGGGCCAGATTCAATCGTCCGCTGAGCAGGAATTCATTATCGACACCCAGTTCTACCGCATCCGCTTCACTAATCACGGCGCCGCGGTCACCAGTTGGGTACTTAAGAAATACCTGGATCACGCCGGCAAGCCGCTCGAGCTGGTGAATGCGGCTGCCCTCGGAAAAGTTCCGCCTCCGTTTTCACTCTCACTCAAAGACCAGCAGGCTGCCGGGGCGCTGAACTCAGGACTCTACTCCGCTAAACCCACCGAAGATGGACTCGGCATCGAATACGAATTCTCCAACGGCAAGAACTACGCCAGAAAATCGTTCCGTTTCTCGAAAAACAGCTACCTGTCTCAAATCATTACCGAGGTCAAGCAGAACGGCGTTCCCACGCAGCACCTGATCGAGTGGCGCGGCGGGTTCGGCGATGCCACTGTTTTGAATCGGGTGGGCGAACAACATGCCGTTCATTACGATCTCTCCCAGGGCAAGTTGATCGTGAAAGACGCCAAGGCGGCCAAGGACGGCCCGGTGGACTTCGCCGGCAATTATTCCTTCGCCGGCCTGGACGATCGCTTCTTCGCATTCGTATTGCTGCCGCAGGACAACACCTCAACCCAGGTGGAAGTGGTGAAGGACGATGTCCCAGCAGCGCCAGGCGGCAAGGACGAACAGCGCGTCGGCGTACTGCTGGGTGGTGACTCCTTGAACCGGTTCGCCATGTTCGTGGGACCCAAGGACGTGGATCTGCTGCGCAATGTAGATCCCAAGCTCCAGCAGCTCATTGACTGGGGCTGGTTCGGAATCATCGCCAAGCCCATCTTCCTGGCGCTGCACTGGCTCAACGACAACTGGCTCCATAACTACGGCTGGTCGATTGTTGTCATCACCGTCATCATCAACCTGGTGCTGCTGCCGCTGCGTTTCACCAGCATGAAATCGCAGAGGAAAATGCAGAAGCTGCAGCCGCAGATTGCAGCCATCAACGCCAAATACAAAGGTTTGAGCCTTCGCGATCCCAAGAAAGCGCAACAGAACGCCGAGATCATGGAGCTTTACAAGAAGGAAGGTGCCAATCCAATGAGCGGCTGCCTGCCCATGTTCGTCCAGATCCCGATTCTGTATGCCTTCTACAAAGTTCTGACCGTCACCATCGAACTGCGCGGGGCCCATTGGTTGTGGGTGACCGATCTTTCGCAGCCCGAACAACTGGCCATCCACATTCTTCCCATCGTTATGGTCATCACTCAGTTCATCCAGCAGCAGATGACACCTAATCCAGGCGTCGATCCGAGCCAAGCCAAGATGATGAAGTTCATGCCGCTGATGTTCGGCTTCTTTTTCTACAGTATGTCCAGTGGCCTGGTGTTATACTGGTTGACCAGTAATTTAGTGGGAATCCTTCAACAGTGGCTGGTGAACCGGCACATGCCCATGCCACCGCCGCCCGAGGTGCCCAGGATCGCGGCGAAGAAGAAATCTAGGGGTTAAGAAACGTGGACGAAAAGAAGTACTCCGTCGATGCGACGGGGCCCAGCATCGAAGATTTTCTGGACATGGTATTCGACCATCTTGACTTCGACGTCGAATACGAAATTCTGGAGGGCCAGCACCTGCATCCCGATTTGGAAGATCCGGACCTGCTGGTGAAGTTCTCAGGACCGGACGTGGATCTGCTGCTGGCCAATAAAGCTGAATTGATGCTGGCGGTGGAATTTCTCACCATGGAGGCGCTCCGCATGCCGCCAGAGCATCATTCGCGGCTGTGCTTCGACGCCAACGATTACCGAATGCTGCGGATCGAGGAACTGCGCCTGAGCGCGGTGACCGCCGCTGAAAAAGTGAAGCAGACGCGGCGACCCTTTCACTTCAATCCGATGAATAGCCGCGAGCGCCGCATCATTCACTTGAGCCTTCGCAACGAAACCGACATCCGCAGCGAAAGCACGGGAACCGGACCGTTCCGGCAGGTGGTGGTTTTGCCGATCGATATGCCTCTGCCCGAGCCGATCCGTCCGCCGCGTCCGATGCCGCCGCGCGACGATGGCCCGCGAGGGAGACGTCCGGGAGGAAGACCGGGCGGTCCGCCGCGACGTGGTGGTGGCGGCGGCCGACGACCGTAGGGCAAGTCTCCGACTTGCCCATGCACACCGGCGACACAATCGTCGCAATTTCCACCCCACCCGGACATTCCGGCATCGGAGTGGTTCGCCTATCTGGTGCGAATGCACGCGAAATTGCGTCCAAGATCCTGCGTTTTCATCCCGGCCATGAATGGAAACCGTGGACCGCGGCGCTAGCCGATCTTGTGGATGCCCAGGGCCACGTCGTCGATCAGGTAGTGGCAACATCCTTTGCGGCCCCACGCTCGTACACCGCGGAGGATCTTGTGGAAATCTCGTGCCACGGCTCGCCCGTGGTTCTTCGATTCGCAATCGAGCGCGCGGTTCTGGCTGGGGCGCGGCTAGCTGAACCGGGCGAGTTTACGTTGCGTGCCTTTCTCAACGGAAGAATCGATCTGCCGCAAGCCGAAGCCGTCCGCGATCTGATCGACGCCACTACGTTGTATCAGGCCCGCGTGGCGGCCCGGCAAATGGAGGGCTCGGTCTCACGGCGCATCCGGCCCACCAAGGAACAATTGCTGGAGTTGATCGCACTGCTCGAAGCCGGCATCGATTTCGCGGAGGACGACATCAGCGTCGCGCCCGCGGAAGAAATCCTGCGGCGCTTGCGTCCCATTGAGCAGGCGCTCCGCGATCTGGCTGCCACGTTCGATTATGGCAAGCTGGTTCATTCCGGCCTCACGCTGGCCATTGTTGGCCGGCCGAATGTTGGAAAGAGCAGCCTCTTCAATCGGCTGTTGGAACAGGACCGCGCCATCGTCACCGCTATTCCCGGCACCACACGCGATCTGGTTTCGGAAGTAGCCGCCATTGATGGCATCCCCATCAAATTCGTCGATACGGCCGGCATTCGCCCTGGCCAGGATCTGGTGGAGACGCTCGGCATCGAGCGCAGTTATCAAGCTATGGCCGACGCGGATCTCACGTTAGTAGTGGTGGATCTTTCGGAACCGATTGAGCCGGGTGATATTGCCTTGATCGATCGCGCCAAGCAGCAAGGCCGGTACATTCTGGTGGGCAACAAATCCGATTTGCCTCGCGTGGCTGAAGTTTCCGAAGAATTCGTCACCGTATCAGCGGCTACCGGTGAAGGGATCGATGGCCTGCGCGAGAGGATCGCGCCCGTTGGCGCGCGCGAGCAGGAGCCCGGATTCATAACCAGCATCCGCCACCAGAATTTGCTGCGCGAAAGTATCGAAGCGCTCGAGCAGGCCCGAAAGGCCGTGGAATTCGGCATCCCGCACGAGATGCTGCTGCTGGATCTTTATGCGGCTCTCCGCCCGATCGATGCCATCACTGGGGCCACCACCGCCGACGATATCCTGAACCGCATTTTTTCCACGTTTTGTATCGGTAAATAAGCCGACTATTCGGACCGCTAGCGCGTCTACAAAATGGAAGCCGTGAATGAATCAAAACCACCGGTCGCTTACGCTCGCGGTTCGGTAACGGAGCTGAGCCGCGACCGTGAGGGAGTGGTTGCACGGGGTTTTCAACTGATTGTGTTGCTGAGCTTTTGCATCCCCGCAACCGCCCAGATAGCCATTGTTTCCGCGGCCAGCTATGCGCCGCTCGTGGCTCCGAACTCTCTGGCCTCCATATTCGGAAACAACCTTGCAAACGCCACCGCAACGGCGCAACTGGATGCGAACAAGCAGCTCCCTACCCAGTTGGCCGGCGTGACAGTTCAGATCAATGGGACAGCGGCGTCGCTGCTCTACGTCTCGCCGGGCCAGATCAATTTCCTGGTGCCCCCGGGCACGGTGCTGGGCACCGCTCAGGTTTCGTTGCAGCCAACGCCCGGAGTCACGCCAATCCTAAGCACCATGCAGGTCGGCATCGTGGCGCCTGGGTTGTTCTCGCAGGACGCCACTGGCACGGGACCTGGAGCGATTCTCAATGCTGTCACGTTTACCGGGCCCCCGTTCCTGGTTGAGACCCTCCAAAACACGGGCAGTGATAAGCGCACACGACTGGCGGTCTTTGCCACCGGCCTCAGATACGCCGGAAATCCCTCGCAGAATCCCGATCAGACTAACGTTGCCATCCAGGTGCAAGCGCGCGACAGCTCGGGCAATTCTTACGATGTCGAATACGCCGGCTCCGCTCCTGGCTTCTTCGGGCTGGATCAAATCAACCTGCTGCTTCCGGCCCAGGCCGATGGAACGGGCGTGATCTCACTGGCGATCGCGGCAAATGGTGTTCTTTCGAACACTGTGACATTCAACATGGGCAGTATTCCGGCTAGCGAAGTGCATCTGGCTGGGTTGACGCTGTCGCCCGACTCCATCATCGCCGGCAACACAGTGACCGGCACTGTTTCGCTGAACGCTGTCGCGAGATTCGGCGGCTACCCGATATCTCTCGCAACCAGTGGGCTCGGTGTCTCGACGCCTCTCTCGGTACTTGTTCCGCAAGGACAAACTTTGGCGACGTTTACCGTGACCACCGGTCCCATTGCAAATAATAGTGTGACGGTAACAGCGTCCGGGGGCAGTTACTCTCAGAGCGCCGGTATCCAGATTTATCCTGTGAACACGCCGCAGTTGACCGGCCTTTCGCTCGGCGTGGCATCTATCCAGGGAGGTCAAAGCGTGACCGGCACTTTGTCGCTGAGCGGTCCAGTGGGCCTGGCGGGAGGAACGGTGAATCTCGCCAGCAGCAGTCCTAACGTTGTCCAGGTACCATCCACGGTCGCGCTGTCGTTCGGGCAATCCTCGGCATCCATCAACGTCTCGACCCTTGGCGTCACCTCTCAACAATCGGGCACCATTACGGCCACGTTTGCCAACTCCACGGCTTCGGCGACTTTGTTAGTGAACCCCGCTGTAACGGTGACGCTTTCGCCGGCGGCTGTTGTGGGTGGCACGCCCGTCACTGGCACGGTTTCGCTGGCCCAGGCAGCAACCGCCAATGCTACTGTCAGCCTGCAGTCGAGCGATTCTAAAGTCGCGCTAGTGCCAAATTCTGTGATCGTGCCAGCCGGGCAGCTCTCGGCATCCTTCACGGTTTCCACCAACACCGTCATCTCTCCGCTCATGATCATCATCACTGCGTCATACGCCGCCGCGACTGGAACCTCCGCGCTTACAGTTAACCCTGCGGGGCTTCCTACGCCAATCAGTCTCACGCTGAACCCCTTGACCATTCAGGGAGGCAGCAATTCCACGGGAACAGTGACCATCTCCGCGCCTGCGCCGACGGCTGGTTTGGTTGTGGATCTAACTAGCAACAATCCCTTCGTCGCCCAGATTCCCTCCCTCGTGGTGGTTACCTCCGGCCAGACTGTAGCAACGTTCACCATCACCACGCCCACGTTGGCAGGTGCTCAAACAGCCACCATCACAGCCTCGGCCGGAGGAGTGTCTCAATCAGCGACTCTGACGGTACAATAGCGTTCAGTGGATAAACGACGTATGTGCCCGAATTGCCGGGCGTTTGTGACGACCAGCGATAAGGTATGTCCGTATTGCGATGCTCAACTTGGGCCCCGCGCGGTGGACCGGCGCGCTCCGGGCGAGATCCTGGGTGGCCTGATTCCGCAGGCGCGCTTCACCACCATCATGATTCTGCTGATCAACACCGGGCTGTTTCTGGCCCAGTCGCTGAATCCGCATTCGGGACTCACGGAGATGGGAGAGAGTCTTCCGGCTCCGATGATGGATGGACAATGGTGGCGCCTCATCACCGCCGGTTTCCTGCACGGCGGCATTATGCACATCCTGATGAACTCATGGGTGCTGTTCGATCTGGGCGCGGAGGTGGAGCAGATTTACGGCACCAGCCGGCTGATCGTGTTTTACTTCGTGTCCACCATAACCGGCTTCTGGGCCAGCTCACATCTCGGCTTTCACGCTTCGGTCGGCGCTTCGGCCGGGATCTTCGGGCTGATCGGCGCGATGCTGGCGTTCGGCGTCACCGACAAGTCGTCTCTGGGGTCAGCGGTAAAATCGCTCTACATGCGCTGGGTGATCTACGGTTTGGTGCTCAGCTTTATTCCCGGCGTGGATTTTTGGGCGCATATCGGAGGGCTCGCGGGAGGTTTTGTAGCGGGCTTCCTGGCCAGCACGCCCCGTGCGCGGTTGATGTGGAAAGAACCGTTGATGCGCGCTCTGGCCGGTGTCAGCCTGGCCGTAACAGCGCTCGCCTTTGGCATGCTCTACCTGGCCATTTCGCGATCAGGCGGCTAGCCGCCTGCCAATATTTCTGTCACAAGTCATTAACCTGTTCGTCGCCGTTCCAAAATCTTCACGAACGATCGCCCACGCAATTCCTCTATGGTCAACCCTGTCGCGCCGGCCTCCTGCTCCGTGAATGCCCCGCAGTTGATTCCCCGCAGGAAAAAATTGAGCAGACCCTGGCCGGTAGCGGCATCGTCGAAAACATCGCCCGCCATCGTCGCCCGCGCGGCTTGTTCCACAAAGTTTCGCAACCGCGCCGCCGCAGCCTCGAAGCTCTGCAGGAAGAACGCATAGACGGCCGCGTAACGGGTGGGCAATTGCCCCGGATGCAGGTCCCAGCCCTGGTAGTAGCCATGCATCAGCGATCGCTGCACATGTTCGAAGTGCAATCGCATGGCGCGCTGCACTACAACGCGGTTGTCGCGCGGTAATGGCAGGATGTTCGTAGCGCCATCCGACAGCGTCACCCCTCGGCCTGCGCTCGACACCTGCATGACATGGCGAGCAAAATCACACGCTGGATGCGTCATGCTCTGATGCTCGGCTGTAATGTTGCAGCCGGCGGTGTAATCGTACACGCCGAAGTGCAGCCCCCGGCAGCGTCCCTCGGCTGCGTCCAGTAGTTTTGGAATGGCAAACTGGCCGGACGCATCAATGATGGATTGGGGCGTCTCGATCATCAACTCCAGCTTTACCGATTCGAATGGTTCCAGCTTGCGCAGCAGTGCTGTGACCTCTTCCGGCACGGTTACTTTCGGAAGCGTGACGGCAAAGTTCGCCGGAACCTCGCCTGCTTCTGAAACAAGAGTGCTCAAGAAAAGTTCCAGTGTCCGAATGCTGCGCGCTCGCAATCCTTGAGTAAACGGCTTGATGCGAATCCCGATGAACGGTGGAAAATCGGGTTGACGAACACCGCGCGCCACCGCCCGCGCGGTGGAGACCGCGTGTCCATCCTCCTCGGCGTCCGTCCGGAAGCCGTAGCCGTCCTCGAAGTCGATTCTGTAGTCCTCAACCGGTTCACGCTCGAGTTTGTCAATGACGCGTTGGTAAACCCACTGGACCAGTTCTTCGTCGCCCTGCCATCCGATAAAATCGGCGAATGTAGCTGGGTCTGGCCCGTAGGCTCGCATGGTCTCAAGCGCCATCGCACCGAGCGTCGAGGCTATCTCCGCCTTGAAGAGGTGCGCACCGCCATAAACCGTGTGGACGGGCTGGCGTTCAGATTCGACGGCCATTGGGTTCCACTGTAGCGCACGCACTCGTGC
>PMUN01000058.1 GCA_003166875.1 Bryobacterales bacterium
CCTGCCTCCTGCCGCCCGCGTCCTGTATTCTTGAACAATGCATCGCAGAACTTTCGTAGGAGCGCTGGGCGGCCTCGGCTTGGCCGCCGCCGCAACGGACAAACGCACCGGTTTCTATTTGGTCGAACATTTCAATCTCAAGAGCGGAACTCAACTACCGCGCTTGCACGACTTCATATCTCAAGCGCTTCTACCCGCTCTTAATAAGGTCCATTCCGGCCCCAAGATCTACTTGGAGGCGCTCATTGCGCCGCAACTGCCTCACCTCACCGCGATCTACGGATACTCATCGCTCGAAGAAATGTGGGGCGTCCATACCAAATTGTTTGCAGACGAAACCATCGGGAAGGCTGTAGAAACGCTGGAGAGCGGCCCCGGTCCTGCTTTTGAGTCACTTGACTCCTTGATTGTCGAAGCAGCCGACTACTCGCCCGAGATCAAATCCGACTCAACCACGCCGCACATCTTCGAATTGCGCGTCTATCACTCACCCACCTGGAAACAACTAGCCGCGCTGCACGAACGTTTTCGCGGGCCCGAGATTAAGATTTTCCACCGTTCGGGCATCCACCCGATTCTGTACGGATCCACCGTCATCGGCCCCAACGTCCCAAATCTGACGTACCTGATTCCCTTCGCCGACTTGGCCGCGCGCGAAAAAGCGTGGGCCGCCTTCGGCGCTGACCCGGATTGGCAAAAGGTGCGCAAAGAATCGGTGGAAAAATCCGGCGAGATCGTTAGCAACATCCAGGTTTCGTTCTACAAGTCCACGCCGTATTCGCCCGTCCGCTAACGGGTCGTTACCGAACCGCGAGCGTAAGCGACCGGTGCATTTTACTCCGTCCGCAACGCCACCAGCGGATCGGCAATCGCCGCCCGCCATGCCGGCCGAATGCTGGCCGCGATGCCAATCGCCAACAGCAACGCGCTCGCACCTAGGTATGTAATCGGATCGGCGCCACTGATCTCATAAAGCACGCTCGCTAACACACGCGTCAAAAGCAAAGCCGCAATCATACTAATCGCGAGACCTGCGCACAGCGGCGCCATGGCATCCCGCAGCACCGCCATAACCACACGCCGCGGGCTGGCCCCCAACGCTACGCGGATTCCAACTTCGCGCACTCTGAGCGTGGTGGTGTACGCGACGACACCGTAGATGCCAACGGAGGTCAACAGCAGCGCCAGTCCGCCGAGCACGGAAAATACCCAAGCGGAAAAACGCGGCCGCCAGATCGAGTCCGTGATTATATCGCTCAGAGTTTCCACTTTCGTTACGGGTTCCGACGCATCAACGGCCCACACCTGCTTGCGAAGAGTATCGGCCAGGGCCAGCGGTTCGCCCGACGTCCTTACGACAATGGCTGCCAAAAACGTTCCGAACATGAACTGACGATACGGTACAAAAACTTCGCCCTTCGCCGGCTCGTTGTAGCTGAGTTGCCACGAATTCTTCACCACACCCACCACCGCTACTTCATTGGAGCCTTCCTCGTCCGGAAGGAACTGTCCCACCGGATCGCGCCCCGGAAACAGGTGATGAGCCAGATATTCGTTGATGATCGCGACCCTCGGAGAATCTGCGTGGTCCGCGTCGGTGAACACCCGGCCTTTGATCAATGGCGTCCCCATTACCGCAAAATAGTTCGGACTAATGGTCCGCGTCATCACTGGAAAAATTGAGCCGTCCACATCCTTATAAACGGTGCTCGTGGTGGACCCCGACAGCGGCAGATTATTGACCACCGCCGCGGCCTTCACGCCAGGAGTTCTTTCGAAGCGCTCCAGTACATCCCGGTAGAACTCGATTTGCCGTGCCATGTCTTCGTACTTGCCGGTCGGCCGGGGCCGCGTGCGGGTGCCGATCGGGACGCGCATGGTGAGGACATGTTCGGTGCGAAAGCCATTGTCGGCTTGCTCAAGCCGGATCAGGCTTCTAAGCAGCAGTCCCGAACCCACCAGCAGCAAAAATGCAAACGCCGCTTCCGAAGCAATCAGAATCGAAAACAGCCGAGTGGAGCCGTGAGATCCGCCACCGAATCCTCTGCGCAATACGTCCTGCAGATCGGTTTTTCGCGCCAGAAGTACCGGCGCCAACCCCGAAAGACACGCCACCAAAATGCACAATCCCGTATTCACCGCCAGCACGCGGCTGTTCAGCGCCACGCGCTGCATGTGAGGAAGTATGATAGGCAGCGCAACAAGCTGCTTCAGCAGGAGCTCCACCGCGTAGCGCGCGATCACGATGCCGGCCACGCTTCCCGCGACAGCGAGAACAAAACTCTCCGCCAGAAGCTGGCGCAGAATCCGCCAAAAGTCGGCGCCTAGCGCTGCCCGAATCGCGATCTCCTTCTGCCGTTGTACGGCGCGGCTAAGCAGCAGGCTGCCCACATTGGCGCACGCGATCGCGAGCACCAAGCCCACAGCCGCCAGGATGAATACCAGCGACAGTTGATATTGCCGGTCGAGAGTTTCGCGCCACGGGGACACGACAATTCGCAATCCAGCGTTCTCTTTGCGATTTTGCTGCTCCAGTTGCCGCGCTACGCTTTCCATTGCGCTCTGCACCTGAGCGAGCGAGAGTCCGGGCTTCATGCGCGCCACCACTTCCAGCCGTCCGGTGAACCCGGGAGTGAAGCGGAGTGGAATCCACATGTCGATATTGGACTGCGGAAATTCGAACTCCACCGGCATCACACCAACAATGGTGTAAACCTCATCCGACGCCGTGATCGGGCGCCCGATGACGCCAGGGTCCGCATGGAACAGCCGCCGCCACAGCCGGTCGCTGAGCACCACCACATTCGGCGCGCCCGGCCGATCGTCGGAATCGATCAACGAACGGCCCAACCGCGCTGGAATTCCCAACAGCGAAAATACCTGGGCCGATGCTCGTTCGGCAAAAACCTGCTCCGGTTCGCCCACATTGGTTAAGGTGACGACATCCTTAAGGTACGGGGCCGTCCTGTCGAAGACATCGCCGCGGTTTTCCCAGAATCGGTAGTGCTCGGGGGCGATGGTTTTGATCACCAGCTTGGGATTCACTTCTTCGATTCGCACCAGCCGTTCGGAAGACTGGTAGGGAAGCGGCCGCAGCAGCACCGCGTCCACAATGCTGAACGCCGCGGTGTTGGCGCCAATCCCCAGCCCGAGGATGGCCGTAACGCCCAGAGTGAACAGCGGATTCTTGCCGAAAAATCGTAGCGCGCTGAGCAGGTCTCGAGTCATACTAACGAATTAGTATATACCCGAAACGACCCTGTCAAGGTCCCTTGGGTTCCGTCATGCTGAACCAATTGCCGGAGTTGTCCTTCATGATCGCCTCCACTCCGTAGAATTGCTCCTTGGGCGGAGAAGGAAATTCGACACCCTTGGCTTTCAGCTCTTCGTAAGTTGCGCGGCAGTCACTGGTTTCGAATACCCCACCGTTGATCTTGCCTTCCGTCAACAGGGCCCGAATGGTCTTGGCCACTTCGGGCTGCATGTTGGGACCATCCACCTGCATCAGGATAATTTGCAGGTCGGGCTGGCCTTTCGGACTCACGGTGAGCCATCGAAAGCCGTTGTCCATCTTGCCGTCCATGCGGACCTCGAAGCCGAGCTTGTTGACGTAAAAATCTTTGGCGGCATCCTGGTCGAGAACATATAAAGTAGTGTGCGAAAGCCGTTGGATCATTCGAAACCTCCTCGTTTCTTTGTCATGTTACCGGCTTCGCGCGAAGAACGCTTCTCGATTCTTGCGGTTCTTCTACAGCGACTGGATAAAGAAGCGCTGGTAACAGGCGGGAATGTAGTAGAGCGGCCAATGCGAAGCGAATCCACCGAAAGCGTGCCGGGCCTCGCGACGGAAGGCGGCCGGCGATAGACCAGTTAGGGATCGGAATCTGGTGCTGAACGAACCCAAACTTTCGTAGCCAAGGTCGAAGCAGATATCGGTGACACTCTGATTCTCAGCCAAGAGCAGTTTTTTGGCTTCCTCGATGCGCATTCGAGTGACAAATTCGTGCGGAGTCTCGCCGAACGCCCGCGTGAACACGCGATTGAAATGAAACGGCGAGAGGCAAGCTTCGCGGGCGGCATTTTCCAGCGGAATGCGGTCGCGATAGCAGGCGCCAAGATAATCCCGCGCCCTGGAAAGTCGCGCGAACGTAACAGAATCGGACAGCCGTACATCCCGAAGCATTGCCAACTCGTCGCGCCGCGCTCTTGCTCTCATGCCTATCGGAATTTTACACCAAGCTTGGTCCGTTGCTAGACTCAAACCTCAATCGAGTGGGGAATCTATGGGTACGATAGTTGGTGGGATAACGAATCGTACCTTACCTAATGCGCATGAGACGCCGTACATCCGTATCATCCATTCTGGAGGAAATACTGCAAGTGTTCCGTCCTGAGCAAGGAAAGGCCGCTCTCGCGAGAGCAGTTGCGGACTACTATAGCTCACTGTCCCGGCAAGAATCCGAAGAACAGACTGAGTGGGGCGAGTTTGCGCTACGCGAGTTCCCTGGAGGTGGTGTCTGAGTGCGGCCCCCTGCAAGAACACCTCAGCGCGGCGAGATCTGGTTCGTTCAACTTTACTCGGACCCACCGGGCAAGGGAAGGCGGCCCGTGGTGATTGTATCGCTGGACGCGAGGAATCGTCACGAGCGCGCCGATACGGTATTGGTGGTGCCATTGACGACGTCAATTCATAAGCACGCTCCCACGCACGTTTTTCTGCCGGCGGGCGAGACTGGTCTCCAATCGGACTCCGCAGCACGTGTTGAAGACATCACTGTAGTTCGAAAGCAGAGCTTAGTTGAGCCGCTCGGCCGCCTCAGGCAGGTCGGAGATCGGCGGGTTTGCGAATTAGCTGCAAAAGTAAGCCTCGCGATGGGCTGCGGCCCCACGCAGGCCGTACCTTAGCCGAATGATTTTGGTGAGGAGGTTCGCCGTTGTCGGAGCGTTCATCGTCTGCCTGGCGCTAATCCGGATTTCCCTACTGCGCGTGCCTTAAATGGGAGGTCTGGGCAATTGAGGATCATCGTCACCCCGATTCCTGGCCGGCATCTGGCAGGTCTTCAATCAGTATGAGTTCGCCGTGTATTTCGCTGGCCAGAAGCCGTCGGCTCGAAGGCGGCTGCGCAGGCTGCTCTTCATGAAGTAACCTTCTATTCCGACTATTCCAGATCGGGCAAGTGTTTCCGGGCGATCAGCAGACGAATGGACCGGGCTTTCCCCGGGGCCCGCGTGATGAAGCCATTGGCTTCCAGCGTCCGAACCATCTGGTGCACCGACGGCGCCGTCACCTTGAAATGTTTCTGCATGTCCAACTCAGACGGAGCGATTCCGTGAATCTTTGTGTAGTGGAAGATGAATGCCAGGTATTGACCCTGCTTGGTAGTGAATGATGGCAGGGCTGACGGCTCGAGCTCCGGTGCAGGTTTGATGGTCACTTCAAAGGCGTCTTCGCCAAAATCATCGAAGACACGAACCTCGATAATCGACCGCCGTCCACCTAGAACGGTGCGGACGGGCTTCTTAGCGGCAGCGTACAGGTTCGTCAGCAGCTCTTTGCTATCGGCGCTGGATCTCTCATAGCTGGCGATGCTGAAACCCGTGCCGTCTTTCAACGCAAAAACCCAACTGCGGCCGTCCTTGTACTCGACGTCAATCGAGTCGGCGCCGAGTGACAGCGCGTGACCACAGAGCCCTTCGAGTAATGTCTCAGGTTTGCCCATTCCACAGGACTTTCCGAGCAACGGTTTGAGGTACTAAAACATGGCCTTATCGCATGCCTCATCGATCTCGTAGTCCTCCGAGGAATCGATCGAGCCTGTAATGCATTTGAAGCACATGTTCCCCACTTCCGCCGATCCGATAACCCAGATTGGCGCCCCACAGCTACATCGAGTGCCGGCTTTGTACTTCTCAAGCGTCTCCCGCAGGCGCAAAGTCAGGTCGGCCTCTTCTACATCGGGATTGCTCTTTGAATGGAGGCGCACATAGTCGCGGAGTCCGATGGGCTTAAAACCACTAGCTCGGGGCATGTGGCGTACGATTCCTAGAACGGGACGTCGTCGTCGGTGATTCCCTGATCGGCGCCCATTTCGTCACCCGCACTCGCGGCCGGCTGGGGTCTGGGGGCGCTGCGCGGCATCGAGACCGGCTGCGGTCCAGCCGCCTCCTGCCCTTCTCCGCCACGCCCGCCGAGTAGGATTACCTCGTCGGCTACCACTTCGGTCATATACTGCTTCTTGCCGTCCTTGTCGTCCCAGCTGCGGGTTTGTAAACGACCCTCCACATAGATCTGTTTGCCCTTGGTGAGGTAGTTCGCCAGGTTCTCCTGCCGCCACAGGACCACGTTCGCCCAATCGGTTTCCTCTTTCCACTCACCGGTTTGCTGATCTTTCCAGCGGCGGTTCGTAGCCACGGAAAACTTCGTCATCGCCACGCCGGACGGTGTAAACTTGGTTTCCGCGTCCCTTCCCAGGTGTCCAATCAGTATGACTTTGTTTACGCTACGCGATGCCATTATGCAAGCACTGTATCACACCGGGTGATGTCTTTGGCGCTTGGCGCTTCGGTTGCTGGTAACAATAGTACGAATTTGGCGGAAGGTCTATTTTTCTGGTTCGAAGATGCCGATCTGGATGTACAATATTAAGCAATCGAGACGGGTGAGGGTGAGTGCAGAGACCCTGTTGGTTTGGAAATCCCGGTCGATCTGTCCATCGGTGGCTGCTGGCTGGCCTCCTTGTGAGCGCTACGCTGGCCCGTGGACAGGTCCTGATGCTGGCCGGCCCGAACGGGCACGTCAACATCTTTAATACAGACTTGGCCGTTTTCGAGGCCGGCGAGGTCCGAAAAGATTTGATTTGTACAGTAACGCCCTCGAAGCCGGCGTTGGGGTTCGACCTACGATTCCACGCCGGATATGACGTCACACTTCCGCTTAGGGATGTTGCGGGAAGCGAAAACGCCCTCAATATCCTTTTCCGTGTGTCGCCGCAGAACCATCCCGACCGCCTCGTTTATTTTACGCAACACATTCGTGTGCCGAAGCTCGAAGAGGACGCCAAGGGCGATGCCTTTCTGCAGGGTGGTTTCGATCTTGGGGAAGGTAACTATCATGTCGATTGGCTGATGCGCGATCGCGCCGAGCGCGTCTGCTCGTTCAGTTGGGATTCCGAGGCCACGCTCTCCACCAAGGATCGATCTATCAACCTCGCTATTGGCCCGGGAGAAATTCAGCGTACTGATCGCGAGCAATTCAAGGAAGAACCGCCGGTTCAACGTGTCAGCAACGAGCCGCCTCTGAACGTGAAGGTTCTGGTCAATTTCGCGCCCCAGGACGCGTCTTCCGCCGCACTCCAGCCGGTAGATACCAGCGCCCTGGTTTCCATCCTGCGAAGCATCTCGCGGGAGCCGCGCATCGGAAAGTTCTCAATTGTCGCTTTCAATATGCAGGAAGAGCGGGTGGTCTACCGCCAGGAGGGTGCGGACCGTATCGACTTCCCGGCCTTAGGGGAAGCGATCAACTCACTGAATCTTGGCACGGTGGATCTGAAGCGGCTGGGTGAAAAGCATGGGGATACGGACTTTCTGGCCGGTTTGGTCCGGCACGAAGTCGGTTCCAGCACCAGCCACCCGGACGCCCTTATTTTTGCCGGCCCTAAGGTGATGCTGGATTCCAATGTCCCCCCGGATGCGCTGAAAGAGGCGGGCGAGGTCAATTTCCCCGTCTTTTACATGAATTACAACCTCAATCCGCAGGCAGTGCCCTGGAAGGACGCAATCAGCCATACGGTACACTTCTTCCGCGGCTACGAATATACCATCACGCATCCTCGGGATCTATGGTTTGCTGTATCGGAAATGGTTTCCCGTATTGTAAAATCGAGGAACGGGAAACAGACTTCATCCATCTCAACTCAGTAAGGGTTATGCGGAAATCAGGTCAAGTATTGGTTGCGGGGTTCGTACTGTGCGCAATGCCGGCGTTTTCGCAGGGTTTGCTCTACGGCCAGACGACGCACGCCAAGCATTACTCCAACAGCCTGGCGCCTTATGTCGTATCGCCGCAGCAGATTGTGGACCGGATGCTGGAGCTGGCGGATCTGAAGTCAAGCGAGACACTCTACGATCTGGGAAGCGGCGACGGTCGTATCCTGATCACCGCCGTGCAGCGCTTTCACGCCAAAGCCGTGGGCATCGAGATTTCGGATGCGCTAGTGGATTCCACCAATGACCGAATCCGCAGGCTTGGCCTGCAGAACCAAGCGCGGGTAATTCATGGCGACTTCATGCAAGTGGACCTCAGCTCCGCCGACGTAGTGACTATCTACCTGGCCACCGATTCGAATGAGATTCTGCGGCCCAACTTGGAGAAATACTTGAGAAACGGAGCGCGCGTCGTCTCGCACGACTATGCGGTCCCTGGCTGGAAAGCCAAAACGGTGGATAAAGACCTGCCCGAAGCCCGTGGGCACTTGATCTACCTGTACGAAATGCCGCCCAAGAAGAAGTAACTCATTTCTTGGCGAGCGCTTTCGCGATAGCGTCCTTAACGCAAGCAGCGGCGTGATCTGAGAAGCTTTCGCCGGAGTCCCCTCGAAACGTCCTGAGAGCAAGCATGAGACCCTCATTGCCCTCTTGAATCAATTCCAAAACATGCATGCCGGCATCGCGGTGACCCTCTGCGGTGGAAACGACCATGGCGAGGTTGGCTTCAATGAGACGCTTGCCCGCGGATTCCGCTTGCTGATCGTGGGCTAACACGTGTTGGGATAATTCGATTTCTTCATCCCTAGTCAATGCGGGAATAGCGTACACTTCGCGCAGATAGATTGCTACGGGGTCGTCTTCAAATCTTTTCGTTCCCACGTGGTCAGTGTATCGCGCTGAATTTTACTTCGCTTCAAATCGAATCTCCCGATAGCTGCGGAGATCGCGAGCCTGCGGCGTTCGTCGCGCCATTGGGACGGTAAACGCGATCTGCTCAAGGAACCCATTCGCCTTGAACAAAGATGCGGCCGTGGATGCGTCGCAAGTAGGCTCGAAGAATCGGAGCCGTTGCGTTTCCCCCGACTAGGGCGAGATCCTCGTTTGAAATAATCGCGATTCGCGATCCGTCAGGCCGAGCGTGAATGTACGGGTAGTGCGGATGTCCGGGGTCGTTCTTGGTGGGTTTTGACAACAACCGCTTGCAATAGATCAGGTCCCCCGCGTTCGGGCCCCCACGCACTACGAAAACGTCCATCGCCCCCGGAACATACTTGACTCCACCTGCGTTCAGATCGATAATCGCGAGGCAGCCTGACGTGGCGTAGCAGGGACTCACGATGTATAAGGTTGACCCGGACGGAGATAGATCCGCGTGTTCATAGACACAGGCGGCGTCGTGCCCCATCATCCGTTCCGATAGCGGTTTGTCAAAGAGTAAGGACTCTTCGTTCGTTATTGTGTCGTAGACCACGACGCTGTTCTTAGCTGCTGGGCGCTCGCAACTAGACTCCTCACCGTACCCCATCTGCGCACCGCGAATTAGCAGAAACTTGTGATCCGAAATTGGAACGGGATTGAATCCCGTTCCCAGCGAACTTAGTCGCCCTTGTGCGTCCTTAAGCAGTAGGTCGGAACCGCGCTGATAGAGAAGCTGCGCGCGCGATTCGGATAATCCGAAAAACGAGGCAAAAAAGAAAGGTACGAGAGAGAGGACCCGGTTCTTCATCATAATCGCGTCTGTTTACATTATGCTCGGTCGAGAACAACACCTAGCTACGGCTGCCCGTTCCTGTGTCCCGCAATGAACAAAATTCCGGCCATCTTCCGACGCACCAAAAACGCTGATTGTCCCGTCGATGTCCAGCAAGGTATGACTACTGTTGTCCTGCGTCGGTTAGTTGACCGATTTTGACGCGGCCACGTATGGGCGGCTTCCAGCTGTCTACCATCACCTGGCGTCAAACCGAATCTCGGGATATTCTGTCGACAGGTTGCTCAGCCGGTTCGCGGGCGTATTCTTCAAATGAATCTCGAAGAAGACGTTTACGCAGGCTGCCACGATCGCTAGTCCGCGGCGTTCGCTTACCGGGCCGAGCATGCCCGCGAGCCTTCCCAAGTAGTGATCCTTCAAAAGGGCTTGGTCGCTGAAGTTGAAGTGCCGCGATCCTCGAACCGTGGCCACCTGGCAGCCGCCCTTATCGGAATCGCAAATGGACTTGATGTTCGCGAGAATCTGGCGGCTGTCTTCACCTTTCTCATTGCTGTGATCACTCATCAAGTAGAGAAAAGGCTGAGCCAGACTTTCCTGGATGACGTTCCCAAAAGGCTGACCGTCCATGTCGATCCCCGCCTTGCATCGGGCATCGTCGTGACAGAACTGCGCCGCTGTGGCGCCGCCGAACGAGTGACCGAACACGCCGACGGAGCCGAGATCCAAACGGCCGCTAAATTTGCCGGGTTGATCGGCGGAATTCAGCCGTTCCAACTGATCGAGCTCGAAGCGCGTATCGGCGGACCAAACTTTAACCAGTTCGCTCGCCACGCACTTGCGTGCGGCCTCGTCCAAATCTTCCGGCGGATTGCCCACCGGAGTTCTTTTGGCTATGCGTCCGTCCGCAAACACGACAACAACCGTACTATACGGCGAATCCGAGCCAACCACGACAAAGCCGTGACTGGCCAGATCCTCGGCCAGCGTCGTGTAATCCGTTGCGAGCGCTCCGATGCCGGACTTCATAATCACGACCGGGTAGGTACGCTGGGCCGGCGACATATCCGCATCCAGACCGCTGTGCGCCCGCACCAATGACTCATCTCGCGTGAGGAACTTGCTCATCAGCGCACCCTCATAGCTTGTGAGAGCGGCACGCAATGGAGCAGGCTGATATTCAGCAGTCTCCACAGGCGTTTTTCGAGCGGCCGGATACCAGATCCAGACAATCACTTCCCGCTTTTGGCCGGCGACCGGCGCAAGGCTGTCCGTCCGCGCGTTATCCACCCAGTCGTACGTCGCACGGCCCACCGCGAACGGACCAGTGGGCAGCGGTAGGGTTACCGCGAAGCCATGCTCCAGGCGCAGCAGACCGAGAATGGCAGCGATTCCGATGATGACGAGAACCACTAGCGCCGCGAGAATCTTGAGAAGCTTTTTGACGATGCGCATCGAGTTCTACTATACACGAAGTACTTTTCATTGTAAAGTTGAACTGTAGATCTCGATCCACTGGCCGCGCTGGTCCCATCGCCTGACTTGGACCAAGCCGAAATGGTCGCGAACCTGATCGGCGTCCATTTGCGGCTCGTAGAGGTAGAAGTGGCGGAGGAATCGCTCGACCAAGGGCCACTGCAACACACTCCAACGCGGCTCCCAGGTTCTCGAATACAGCACCAGTACATCGACGCCTTTCGGATCCAGGCTATTCAATGTTGAGTATCCGAAGTCCGACGTCTCGAATGTCGCCAGCTTCTTTGTGACGTAACCGAAGGCAGGATCGCGTAGCGCGCCGGTGAGCGGCCAGGCAGTGTAAATGGTCTTATTTGGATAGCTCGCTTCCAGGTATTGGGCCGCATCGCGGTGCAGCTCGACAAAATCCACCATCGCCAAATTGTTCTCGAAGGGGAACGGGTACGGCGGATTGACGAACAGGCCGATCAGCAATCCGGCCGCGACGGCCGCGAGACCCGCATTGCGCCACAGCGGCCGGAGAGTGGACCACGCGGCTGCCATGGCGATGTAGAGCAACGGCAACACGGGAAGCAAATAGCGCTCGAGCTCGGCGCCGCCCAGAACGCTCACCATCACAACATGAGCGCCCAAGAATAGCCTTGTGATTTTCCACTCGCGGCTCAAGAATATGCGCGTCCGCTTCCAGGTGAGAAAGATTGCGAGCGATCCGGCCCAGCGGAAATCGTCGATGAACAGGTAATAAATACGGCGGATCAGACAGAGGGCCGCGCGCACAGGGTGTAGCGCATAGCCGAGGTTATAGTGCGTGAATCCAGCATCGCCGAAGAGCTGCCCGGTGGAGCGCCATAGGACGAAGAACCAAACGGCAAGCGCGGCAAAGGGCGCCAGATAATAGGCGGCGAACTTTGCGCGTGGGCGATCGAAGAGCAGAACGCCGGCGAGAATCAGCGGAAGTAGCGCGCCGGTTTCTTTGGCGAGAACCAGAGCTGTGGATGCGAGCGCCGCGGCGAGATGCCGGTCTTCGAGAAACAGCAGCAGCGCTAGCACCGTGAACAGCATGGCCGGCATATCCAGTTGCGCCATCATGGATTGCATGTAGAACAACGGGTCGAGCAGCAGCAATAGAAGCGGCGCCAGGGCCGGCGCGCCGGGTAGCCCACGGCACAACCGGATAGCTAACAAGAAGGTGAATAGAGCTGTCAGACTGGCTAGGACCAACATCGCTACGCGAGTGGCGGCGATCGAATATCCGAAAATCTTCCAGACGGCCGCGAGATATGCCATCACGCCTGGTGGATGCGCGTTCGGAACCGCGGAGTGCGGCACCCACCAGCCGTGCTGAAAAATGTCAAGCGCGGAGGGAACGAATTGGCCAAGCTCGTCCCAGAAGTAAGGCAGGCCAAAATAGGGCGCGTGGGTGAGAAATACCACGAACGCGAAAGATCCGAAGAAAAACAAGTAGGTGGCTGGGCGGATTGCGCGCTGCCGCATTACTGGATAGCGCCAGTGGGACCGTGAGGCTCCAGCTTGATTTCTCCGAAGGTGGCTTCGTATTGCGAGATATTTTGCGTCAGAATGTTCAAGAGCGCCTTGGCCTGCTGCGGGCTCAAGTAAATACCCTGGAAGTTGTGGATGAGCACGTTGTCGGGCGAGGTTTGGTTCACCGTTCCGAACATCAGGAAGAAGTCCCAGAGGTTGACGCGTATCTGGACGCTATTGGCATAGCTCTCGCGGTAATCGGGTGTGTTCACCAACTGAAATTTCGGCTGGGCTTGTGGAGGCGTCATAGACACAACCATAGTGACATAACGCCGTGGCAGGTCCCTTGCTTACGCGCAGGCTACTCAGCCGGTTTTCTTGCGGGCGGCGGACAGGATCTGACGCAGCCTTTGTCCGATGATGAGTTCTTCACCGTCTTGCAGTGTCATCGAAACAATTTGCAGGAGGTTCGGTTCGTCGTGGGGTTTGCTTTTGGGGTCGCCTTCGTGGACTGCTGGAACCAGGCTGGGGTTGCTGTTGGTCAGGACTTCGATGCGAGGCTCTCCGGCGCGTAGTTCGGCGTCGCACTGCGCGACAGTCAGTCCGAATTTGGCTTCATCCCAATTCACGGTGAGAGTAGGATAGCTGTTGCCGTCCTCGGGAATCTCGATTTTGGTGGAGACACCCGGAACGGTCTCCACCAACTTCGCGATTCTCTCCACGCGCCTCTGCCATGATCGATTCAGCGCGGCCATGTCCGCGTGTTGCCACGATTCGATGGCGGCCAGCATCCCGATGATTTCTTCCTTCCCCACCTTCATAGCGCGGCACACGGAGCCTTCCCACGGACAGCAATTGGCAAGCGCAGCTTCGATGAGATCTTTCCGGCCCAGCAGGAGCCCCGCGCACTGCGGTCCGCGCAATCCTTTTCCGCCGCTGAAGCAATATAGATCAACACCCGCTTTGGCGTAACGCGACAAGTTGTCGATGGGCGGAATGCCGGCGGCGTCATCCAGCAGCAACGGAACGTGCGCGGCACGCGTGATGGCCAGAGCTTTTTCCAGACGCTCATCGCGCCAGGTGGTGTAGACCATGGCGGTGTTTTGGGTGATGGCCGGTTGCAATTGTTCGAGGTTGTGGGCCAGCATCAATTTGGCGCCCGCCAGGCGGATGGCGTTGTCGAATGCACTGCGGCCTCCGAGCATTACCACTTCATGCTTGGGACCAGGGTTGTCGGGCAGGTTCCAGATTTTCTCGGGATCGGCGCCGGCGATGCATGCAGCAGTAGCCGCGGCCATGGCTCCCGCAGCTCCAGATGTCACCATGCCGGATTCTGCTCCCGAAAGCTCGGCCAGGCGCTTTCCCACCGCGTGCTGGAGCTCGAACATGTCGACAAAATGATGCGAGGCGGCGTCCATGGCGCGGCGGACTTCGGGCAGTTCCAGAGAGCCGCTTAAGTAGGTCCAGGTTCCGCGCGCGTTGATGAAGGGCCGGACACCGATGCGCCGGTAGACATCGATGGACGGTTCGGCGCCGGTGGCGGCTGCGGCTCGTTGGACGATGGCCCGGCTGGCGATGGTAGCAAGCACCGGGGCGGCAGCCGCCCACTTTACGAATGCCCGGCGATGGAGGGAGAGCATTCCGCCAGTGTAACAAGGATCGTAGGGCAAGCCTCCGGCTTGCCAAATCGGACAAGCCGGAGGCTTGTCCTACTACGAGTGTGCGAGCTTGGTCATGATCAGTCGCAGAGCATGCTCATCTTCTGACGTGCTGGGGCCGCAGGTTTTGATCCGGGCTTGCCACAACTGCTCCGCTAGCGCGAGCCGGGCCTCGGCCAGCTCGTTGGTTACATGGGGCGGAGCTTTCTTCGCCAGTACCTTATCGCACTCGTTCACCATTCGCCGGGCATCATCGGTCTTGGCGCAACCGTTCAATGCGTCTCGAACGAGCTTCAATATCTCGGTGGAACGCGCGAATTTCTCCGCCGAACTCAGTCGCCGGGGCGTGGGATCGATAGTCGCCATTGCGTTCAACAAAGCTATGTCCCGCTGTATGGTCCGATCGCCGGGGCTCCGCCGATTGGCGTTTAGAAATGCCGCCATGGCAGCGTGATAGTCGCCCAGCGCCAATTCGTCACCACCGAGCCCTTCATAAGCATTGATGTCATCTGGATCGCTCTGGATCAGTTCGCGGTAGACATTGGCTCCGCGCGCGGGAGATCCCGCCACCTGATACAGATGTGCGATTTGCTTCAGGATCGCGGTCTTGCCCTGGGCTTCGCCCTCGAGCGCCAACAGCTCGGCCAGCAGCTCTTCCTTTTCCCCGCGCGAGGCAAGCAGTTCGACCAATTCCAACCGGACCACCATACGATGCTCTGGCGCGTTGTCTGGCCATGCCCCATAAATAGCGCGATGATAATGCGACTCAGCGTCAGGGATGAGGCCTTCGGCGACCGCGAGCCGTGCGGACATTAGATTCGCAGGACCGTTGTTCGGGTCGGTTTCAAGCAACGTCTTCAGGTTCGCATCGGCATCGTCGAACTTTCGCGCGGCCGCGAGAGCCGCCACGTAGTCTAGTTGGTAGGTGCGATTGTCACGCACCATCGAGTTCGCGCGCCGCAGGAGTTCCACGGCGTCCCTAGCGCGCCCTTGCTTGAGCAATTGGACGCCTTGGGTGTCGAGGTGATTAGCCTGGGTTTGTACCGCCTCGCGATCCGTTCTGGCGAGGAAAAGATCCAGGCTCCAGAGGCCGCCGATTACAATCACGATTACGATGACGAGCGCTAGCGTGGGCCCGCTGGGGGAACCTTCCGCGGTAGTTTGGCCGGCCGCGCTCATGTTGGTTTCTTCGATCCCTGCTCCTGCTTAACGCCAAAAGCTCCGAGAACATCAGCCATGTTGATTACTCCCTGGACGCGCCTTCGGTTAGCACGGCTTACAACCGGCAGCGTATCCGTGCCGGCGCTGCCCATCCTCTCCAGGGCCAGGGATAAGGGATGGTCCAGATATACGTACGGAAAACGATCCTCCGGATTTACGACCTGGTTGAGCAAGGTGGAAGACGGGTTCTTGATTTCCTCTAGCTTCTTCAAGGTCACCATGCCGTAGAGCGAGTTCAATTCACCAACCAGCCAAACGTTTCGCCCCATTTCGGCCAGGCGGTGCCGGGCGGTAGCTACGTCCATGTCCGCAGGGAACAGAGCGGCGGTTGAATGCATGACATCACCCACCCGGATTTCTTCCAACCCGCGCCTCGATTCGCCGGTTGGCAAATATACGCCCTCCTGGAGCGCGAGCGCCTCGTAAATCGGCTCGCGCTGCAGACGGTAGGAGATGAAGAAGCTGATCAAATTCGAAATCATGAGCGGCACGATGATGGAGTAATCGCGGGTGAGCTCGAAAATCATGATGACCGAAGTCAACGGCGTGCGCACGATTCCGGCAAACGCAGTGCCCATGCCGATGAGCGCATAAGCGCCGGGGCCGGCCGTCTGATGCGGCAGCAGCCAGTGTGCTACGCTGCCCACCGCGCCGCCCATCATCGCGCCGATGAAGAGGCTGGGGCCGAAAATGCCGCCGGCATTGCCGGACGAATAACACGTAGCGGTGGCAACAATCTTGAGCGCTGCCAACAATGCGACTGTCTTAAGCGGGAAATCGCCACCCAGCACTTGTTCCACGTAGTCGTAACCAACGCCCAGAACCTCCGGCATGAACCAGCCGAGCAAGCCGACCACTAATCCACCGGCGACCGGCTGAACCCATCGCGTGGATTTTGGAAGGCGCATGAAGAGCGTCCGCAGTTTGAGCAGGAGCTTCACGAAACACACGGATCCCAGACCGCCAACCACTCCGAGGATCGCGTAGATGCCGAACTCCATGGGATGTATCAAACGATAAGCGGGGACATGGAACAGAGGCTCGTCGCCGAGCAGGAGATGGAGAACGATCCAAGAGGTGGCGGAGCTGATCACCACCGTGCCCAAAACTGGCGCATGCAGATCGCCCAATATTTCTTCGAGCGAAAACAGAACGGCCGCGATGGGCGTGTTGAACGCGGCGGCGAGCGCGGCTGAACAGCCCACCGGGACCAGCGCCTTGACGCTCTCTTTGCTGAGACCGAATCGCCGCCCGAGTACGGAAGCGATTCCAGCGCCGATTTGGACCGAGGGCCCTTCGCGGCCGAGGGCTATGCCGCTGGCGAGCGATGCCGAGCATAGGAAGAACTTCCCGAGAACCGTCTTGAGCGAGATGTAACCGTCATTGATGAAGATGGCGTATTTGGTTTGCGGGATGCCGCTGCCACGCGCATTCGGAAAATAACGAAAGAGCAGGAATCCGGTGATGAGCGCGCCGATGACGGGAATCACCACCCGTCGCCAGGCTGCCCCGCCCGCCGGATACATCTGCGCGGCGAGCCTGCCCGTGAGCAGAATGAAAGCGACCACCACGAGCCCGACCAGTACGCCGATCAGAAGGCTGAGTACGACCGTGAGCTGATCTTCGCGATTTCTGAGCTGTTCCGTCCACCGGCGGAGGGTGGAGCGGGGGGAGGGGACCACCATCTATTTCAGCTTAGCGGACGCATCATCGTGGGGCATGCCTCCGGCTTGCCAGGACGGACAAGCCAGAGGCTTGTCCCACGATAAAGTAGAGCCATGCTGAGAAAAGTTCCTCCTTTTCGTGCCGACCATGTCGGCAGCTTGCTGCGGCCGGCTGCGCTCAAAGACGCCAGAACGCGCCATGCGCGCGGAGAAATCTCAAAGGAAGACTTGCGCGCCGCGGAAGACACCGCGATTGAGGCCGTCATCGCCAAACAGGCGGCTGTGGGACTCCGCAGCGCCACGGACGGCGAATTCCGGCGCGCCATGTGGCACTTCGATTTTCTGGAGCAGCTCGACGGTGTGGAATCGTTCGCGACCGATCACGGCATACGCTTTCAAGGGGGCATCGAGACCGAAGCGAAAGGCCTTCGGGTAAACGGCAAGGTCGGTTTTTCCACGCATCCGATGTTGGATCACTTCCGGTTTCTCGCGAAGCATACGCGAGCGACGCCGAAGATGACTATCCCATCGCCGAGCGTGCTGCATTTTCGCGGTGGACGCAAGGCCGTGAGCGAGCAGGTTTATCCGGACATGGAGGAGTTCTATCACGACCTTGGCTTCGCATACGCCAGAGCGGTGCAGGCTTTTGCGGACGCCGGTTGCCGCTATCTTCAGCTCGACGAGACCAACCTGGCCTATCTGTGCGATCCGGAACAGCGGCAAAATCTGGCCGCGCGCGGGGACGATCCGGACCGGTTGCCTGGAATTTATGCGCGCATGCTGAATACTGCCATCGAAAGCCGGCCTGCGGACATGGTGATCACGATGCATCTTTGCCGGGGGAATTTCCGGTCGAGTTGGATCGCGCAGGGAGGCTATGAGCCGATCGCGGAGTTGTTGTTCAATGGCATCGGCATGAATGGCTACTTCATGGAGTTCGATACCGAGCGCGCCGGTGGATTTGAGCCGCTGCGGTTCGTGCCCAAGGCGAAGACGGTGGTGCTTGGCCTGGTGACATCGAAATCGGGACAGCTCGAATCCAAAGATGAGATAAAGCGCAGGATCGATCAAGCCGCGAAGTATGTGGATCTGGACCAGCTTTGCTTAAGCCCGCAATGCGGTTTCGCCAGCACCGAAGAGGGTAATGTCCTGGCCGAAGACGAGCAATGGGCAAAGCTCGCGCGCATTGTGGAGGTTGCTCACGAAGTCTGGGGCTAGAAGCACCTGCGGTCAATTCGGGATGTGGGGCAACCCAATGTCACTTAGTTTTCCCAAGATTGCTCAATTTGCATTCTTTAGTGGGGCGGTCCCCCCGGACCGCAGCCGACGCCCACGTCGG
>PMUN01000120.1 GCA_003166875.1 Bryobacterales bacterium
CGGCAGGAAGCGCTACCACGATCGCAATGCTCTGCTCATTCAATCACGCTCCGTTCCCGTCGCGGCTCGGTTTCAAGTGCACACCGTACCGGCGTACCCCTACCTACTGCATAGGTACTAAGGGACTTTCGGGTCTTGAATAGCGGGTTCTACGGATTTAAGATCTAATCCAAACCCGCGACATTACTAGTAGCAGTAATTTCACCGCGGTAAGCCTATACAGAAGTGGACAAGCATTCGATAGAGGATAGAAGGCAATTAATGACCAACCAGCGGCCCTTGAAACAACGCACGCCTTCACCACGCCGCTCGGCCAGCGAAAGCGGCAACGCGATGCTGGAAGCGGCGCTCATTTTCCTCCCCATGATGGCAATGTTCCTGGGCATCGTGGATGTCTCTCTGGCAGTCTACATCCAATCCACGCTCACCAGCGCCACGCGGGAGGGCACTCGCTGGGCCATCACTTACCAGACCAGTTACAACGGCACTGCATGTAGTTCGGGTGAAGCCGCCTGTATCGCGCAGGTGGTTCAGAATTACGCTGTGGGAGTACCCGGCGGGTTGTCTTCGAGTTTGATCACGGTGAATTACTATACCGCTAACGATTTGACCAACCCGGTGGAGGCCTGCACGAACGGGAGTTGCTCAACAGCCGTATGCACGGTTAACACCTGCACTTTGCCGCAGACCCTCAGCAACGGCACCGTCGTTAATTATGCGAATCAACCCGGCAATATCGTCCAGGTTGTAGTAGCAAGCTATCCATGGAACTGGCTGATGCCTTTGCCCGGCTTCACGGCTGGAAAAAGTGTCACACTGGGCGCGAACTCGATCGACGTGTTAGGCGCCTTAGCGGTAGGCACCTCCCAGCCACCAACCCCGTAGGACAAGGCGCGAAAATGCAAACCATCTCTCATAAGAAGCAAATGCGACGCCGGGGACAGGGCGGAAACACCATCCTGGAATTCGCTCTCGTAATGGTGTTTCTGGTGCCAATGTTCGCCGGAGCGTTCACCATCGGCATGGCCTTGGCCAAGGATATCCAAGTGAGCAACGTAGCCAGAGATGCGGTGGTATTGATGGTTCGCTCCGTCACCGACCCTGAATCCGGCTTGGACCTATCGCAGACCCAAAACCAGCGTATTATCGTCGCGGCGGCTTCGGGACTGGGCATGAATTCGGACGCCCAACAGGATCCGAGCTCAACTGGTAATGCTGTGGTGATTTTGTCCAAGGTGGTCATGGTGGGTCCGTTAGAATGCTCACTCGGCATTACACCCGCCCCCAGCGGCGCGCCACCATGGAACGCCGGTAACTGCCCCAACTACGGAAGTTACACTTTCGAATACCGGGTGGTGATCGGGAACGGCGGCCGTTGGAGCAGCACGCTCGGCAATCCAGGCGGCAACGTACAGTCGAACGGAACCATCACAGCGAGCGACATTGCTTCGAATACTAGCGACCGGGTCCCGAACTTCACGGCCGTCACCGGCATGACGCTCATTCAGGGCAACTTTGCGCTTGTTTCGGAGATGTATGCCGACATCAGTTTTCTTAATTTCTTTTCGATTTTGGGCAATCCTACGCTTTATGCGCGCAGCATTTCCTAGCGTGGGTATTTCAGGGCAGCGAGGTTGTTGAGGAGAAGGCGAATGAGAATGGCGACCGAGAGAAGGCGAAAAAATCAGCGGGGCATGGCGATTTTTTTCTATGCCACCATGCTGATCTTCGTGGTGGGATGTGTTGGGCTGGCAGTAGACGTCGGAACCATTTACATGATCAGGGCCCGGCTGGTTGCGGCCGTGGACGCGGCGGCGCTGGCAGCGGGACGCTCCGTCAACCTCACCAACACCGTGGCCCAGGCCACCACCGCCGCCTCTACCACCGCCAATCAGTTCTTTGCCGCCAACTTTCCCACTGGATATTTCAACTCTCTCGGATCTCCCACCGTCACGCCTACCTTCACTCAGGAAACTGATGCTAACGGAAACCCGAGCGGCGTGCTGGATATCCAGGTAGCCGCCAACGTCGCTGCCCCCACTTATTTCATGAATATTTTCAATGTGAGCAGCATCAACGTCGCCGCCACCGGCACTGCCAGCAGGCGCGGCTTGGTGATGATGCTAGTGCTCGACATCTCCAGTTCCATGGGTAACGGCGCGGGCAGCTCCTGCGCGGCCATGATGGCCGCCGCTCAGAATTTCATTACCTTGTTCAGTCCCTTCGATAAGATCGGCTTGGTAACTTTTGACCTCACGGCCCACCTGTTGGACGGCCTGAATCCCCCCGATTCCATTGCGACGGTCTCTGGCAACATCGGAGCTATCAACTGTGGATCCAACACGAACACCATCTCGGGCCTCGAGTTGGGGTACCAGCAGATCAAGGCCGCAAACGAGCCGCTGGCCTTGAACACCATTGTGCTATTCACCGATGGGTCACCCAACGGGATTACCGCGAATTTCCCGGTGAAAGCGGCGCCTGATGACCGCTTCGGGCCGGCCATGAACTCGCCTGATCAATCGATAAGTAACAACGGTCCGGTGCCTCCCGCGCAATCCGGAGTCGGGTACCAGGGTGTAGCACATAGTTGCAACGACGTCGGCCCTTCCAGCTACTCAGTAAATAATGAAGCGGTATGTGTCAACATGCCGGCTGGCTGCACTCTAGCCACCGACACAATCTACGGATCGATCGCCCAATGGGGAAATCAGAATTCCTGGGGCGGCTCCACCTGGGGGCTGCAGAAGCCCACCGATCCTGAGAGCGTTATTATTCCAAATTCCTGCAAAACAAACAACACTAACGTGCTGGCCAACCAGGGTCTCTCTATGCGCCAGTTTATCGCTTACATCCCCGACGCCGATGTCTATGGCAACAACCTGCATGGAGTGGCTGCCACGGGAGCCGGGCCGACCGTGGTCGGCGGCATGGTCACCAGAGACGGGTGGCTCTATCAAGTCAATCAGGAATGCAGTCCGGACCCAACCGTCTCGCCGGCCTGTAAGAACACCGGCGATTTTTGGGCAAATAACCCCACCGTGGGTTCCGTCTCGAACTTCTTCAGTGCCGGCCCTTACAAGAACTTCTTCCGGCCCGACCAGCCCAATACGATCGTCGCCGCGGGCATGAACGGTACCATGTCGGAAGCCTTCCGGATACGCTCGGACACAACCTATCACCCGGTGATCCATAGCATATATCTCACTGGAAATTCGCTGGATTCCGTGGATCGCGAGTTCCTTCCCATCGTGGCGAACGCCGCTCAGATCACCGCATTGCCCTATGATCCGCAGTATAATTCCACGCAACCTCCCGTGAATCTCTATGCGAATCCGGCCTATCAAGCCGGCCAGGAGACTGGAAAATATCTGGTGACCGCAGACAAGAATGCGCTCACCGGGTTGTTTGCTCAGCTCGCTAGCGAGGTCTTGCGCCTCAGCCATTGATCGCCATGCACGCACTGCTCCTACTTGCCTTATTTCAAGCGGCTCCCGCCGGTGAGCCGCTTCGCTCCGGCTGTTCGGCCGACGATCAGCAGATCGGAACCGTCCGCCCTAGCGACAATGTGCGGGTGGAGTCCGCGCTCGCCGGCGAGAGCCTGACATGCTACAAAATCAACGTGATCCGGCCCGAAACGAGCCTTACCGGGTACGTTCTGGGCGAATCGCTTCCTGCGGTCGCGGTTTTTGTGCACCGGCGTGAAAAAGTCTCCGAGGAGTCAGCAAAAGCAGAAGCGCGCCTCGCTCGTGAATCGGCGCGCGCCGAGGCGCAAGGGAACGCGCCGGCCAAGTCCACCGATCCGCTAATTTCGACACAGTTCGAAGACTTTGCGGGACGGGACTCAAACGGAAAACCTCTCAGCCTAGCAGGTCTCAATGGACGTGTGACTGTGGTGACTTTCTGGTCCCCCGGCAGTCCCGGCTCTATCTCACAACTGACCCACACGCTACCGCTTTATAATGAATTCCACAAGAGCGGTTTAGCGGCTGTTGGAGTGAGCATGGATCCTAAGGCTAGCCGCATCGGGGAGACCTTGGATGATATCACCCTGCCATGGCCGCAAATGGCGGACCAGAGCGGCCTAGCCGCCCGCTACCACGTCGACCCCCGCGCCGGCAAAACCTTCGTCCTCGACGCCAACCACCGCATCGTAGCCGCCGGACCCATGGGCCCCGACATCATAAAGGCCGTCCACCAGTTAATGGACGCCCCCTCCGGCCAATAGCTCGCCTAAAATCCCGGAACTAACCCCTCCCCTTCGGCGTATCCCTACCAACATGCTGTTCAAAGAGATCCGCCAAGCCATCCGTCTGCTTCTCAACAATCCCGGCTTCACCGCCATCGCCGCGCTCTCGCTCGCGCTCGGCATCGGTGCCAACAGCGCCATCTTCAGCCTCGCCGACGCCATCCTGCTGCGCCCGCTGCCTGTCCCGCAGCCGAGCCATGTCCTCAACCTCACCACGGAAACTCCTTCCACACCGCGGGACGGCGTTTCCTATCCCGAATACCGCGACATTCGCGACCAGAACCAGTCGCTAGCAGGCCTGGTAGCCTTCCAGTTCACTACTGTCGGCTTTGCATCATCTCCCAAGGCGCTGCCGCAGATGCGCATGGGCCAGATGGTCTCCGACAACTTCTTCAACGTGCTCGGCGTCCAGCCCGCCCTCGGCCGAGCCTTCCTCGCCGATGAAGGAAAGGTCCCCGGACGCGACGCCATCGCAATCCTGAGCTACCATTTCTGGGAAACCGAGTTTGGCCGCGACCCCTCCGCCATCGGCCGCACGGTCCGGATGAACGGCATCAACTTCACCATCGTCGGCGTGATGCCCCCCGGCTTCACCGGCATCGACCAGTGGATCCGTCCCTATTTCTACGTGCCGCTATCCATGGCCCCGCGTCTTCTCGTCTCGAGCGGCCCTAATGTTCTAGAACAGCGCGGCAACCGGATGTTCAACGCCAAAGGTCGCCTCAAGCCCGGAGTCCCCCGCGAGACCGCTCAGGCCGAGCTCACCGCCATTGGAAAGAATCTGGAGAAAGCCTACCCGGATACCAACCGCAACCGCAGCGTGATACTGCGCACGGAATTCGAGGACCGCGTCCAACAAGATCCGTGGGACTCCAAACTGGTAATGATGCTGATGGCGCTGGTGGGCCTGGTGCTGCTCATCGCCTGCGCCAACGTAGCCAACCTGCTGCTGGCCAGATCCCAGGCGCGCTCACGCGAGATCGCGATTCGCTTGGCTATCGGAGCCGGGCGGGCGCGCCTGCTTCGACAGCTTCTTATCGAGAGCCTAATTCTGGCTATGTGCGGATGCGGGCTCGGTTTGGGATTCGCCTACGGCGGCATCCGCTTCCTGCAGACACTGAAGGTCCCCACCGATCTTCCTGTAATCATTTCCGTCCAACTCGATCAGCGGGTACTGTTATTCAGCCTGATCGCCGGCGTTCTGAGCGCGCTGGTGTTCGGGATCGCTCCGGCCTGGCAGGCGCTGAAGACCGACCTGGTGCCCGCCCTTCGATCGGCTGGACTCACCTCCAGCGCCCGCCGCCGAACCATTGGCCGCAACGCCCTGGTAATCAGCCAGGTGGCGCTGTCGGTGGTCCTGCTGGTGGCTGCCGGCATGCTATTCGATGGCTTCCGCAAAATTCTGGTGATGAACCCCGGCTTCCGCATCGACCATATCCTCACCATGGATTTCGACACCTCGCTAGTCCCCGCTTCCGAAGCCACACACGATTTCTACCGCAACCTGATCAATCGCGCCCGCGCGCTTCCGGGAGTTAAATCGGCAACGCTGTCCCTGGTGGTGCCGCTGGCCCCGGCCCAGTCGGGTCAAACGGTGATCCCGGAGGGTTATCAATTCCCCAAGGGTCAGGAAACCACGCAGGTGTTCCAAAACTCCATCGACGATCGCTACTTCGACGTAATGCAAACCCCCATCGTTCGTGGCCGCGCGTTCACCGCCAACGACAAAACCGATTCCACTCGCGTGGCCATCGTTAATGAGGAATTCGCAAAAACGTATTGGCCAAATCAGGATGCCATCGGGAAGAAGATCCGCCTGGACGACCTCAACGGCCCGGTGTTCCAAGTGGTCGGCGTCGCGAAGACTGCCAAGTACCTCTTCATCGCGGAACCTCCTCAGCATTTCGTCTATTTTCCGTTCACGCAGCACCCGCAGACCCGCATGAGCATTCTGGTGGAAACCTATGGCGACCCGGCGGCCATGACAGCTCCGCTACGTGAGGTGGTCCGGTCCCTGAATCCCGATCAGCCCATTTACAACACTCACACTCTCGCGAATTTCTACGAACTGCGCGGCACTGCGATATTCCTGTTCATCCTGCAGCTAGTGGCTTCCATGGGGCTGCTCGGACTGACGCTCGCCGTAGTTGGCCTGTACGGTTTGATCGCCTATTCGGTGAGCCGCCGCACGCAGGAGATCGGCATCCGCATGGCGCTGGGCGCGCAGCGTTCCGACGTGGCGGCACTGATCCTTCGCCAGGGATTCCTGCTGGCGATCGTCGGCATCGCTATCGGATTCGCCGCCAGCATCGCTGTGCGCGGCATCCTGACGCAAGGCCTGATCGGACTCGGAACCTTGAGCCCGGCGGTTTTGGCCATCGTCCCGCTAGGACTCCTGCTAGTCACTATGGCGGCCTGCTATCTGCCCGCCCGCCGCGCCGCGCAAATAGACCCGCTCCGCGCCTTGCGTTGGGAGTAGCGTAGGACAAGTCTCTGACTTGTCCAGGGACAAGCCGGAGGCTTGTCCTACTTGGGCCCAATATAATGACGAGTGATGATCGCTCTCCTCCGCGGCACACTCCTCGAGAAACATCCCAACCAAGTAATCGTGGAAGCTGGAGGGGTCGGCTACGACGTGCTGATCCCCATTTCCACATACTCCGCCCTTCCTGAGACGGGCTCGGAAGTCAGGCTGCGAATCCACACGCACGTCAGGGAGGACGCGCTCGCTCTATTCGGCTTTCTAACATCGGAAGAGAAAACCATCTTCGAACGATTGATTTCAGTGAGCGGCATCGGCCCATCGCTGGCGATAAAGGTTCTCTCCGGAATGGGGACCGCCGATCTGATCCCCGCCATCCGCAACGGATCGGTGGAGCAACTGGTCCGCATCCCGGGCGTCGGCCGCAAAACCGCCGAGCGCATCGTCCTCGAGCTAAAAGACAAACTAGAAGGCCTCGACGCGACGCCGATCCCCGGCCTGGCCGCAAGGCCAGCAGCCACCCTGAGCCCCCTGGAACAAGACGTCCTCTCAGCGCTGTTAAACTTAGGCTGCAACCGCGCCGCCGCCGAAGCCGCGGTAAGAAAAGCAAAAGCCGCCGGCGCCCCAACAGATTTCGAACCCCTCTTCCGGCGATCTCTCGAGCTAGTCCGTTAACGACAGCTCCTAACGAGAAACGAGAAACGAGAAACGAGAAACGGTGTTGTTGTTACCCTAGAACCAATGCGTGAGCAAGGCATCGCGTCGCCCTCGGCACTGGAAGGCGAACGCCAGTTCGAAACCGCCCTACGCCCCACCAAGCTGGCCGATTTCACCGGCCAACCCAAGCTCAAAGAAAATCTCAGCATCGCCATTGAAGCCGCCAAACAACGCGGCGAGGCCATGGATCATGTTCTGCTGTACGGCCCGCCCGGATTGGGAAAAACCACGCTCGCCACCATCATCGCGGCCGAGCTGGGCGTCGGCTTCGAACAAACCTCCGGGCCCATTCTCCAGAAGAAGCTGGATCTAACCGGCGTGCTCACCAACATCCGGCCCCGCCAGGTTTTCTTCATCGACGAAGTGCACCGCCTGCTTCCGGACGTGGAGGAGATTCTCTACGCAGCTCTTGAAGACTTCCGCATGGATATCCTAATCGGCACCGGCCCCGGCGCGCGCACCCACTCCATCGCGATTCCGCACTTCACCGCCATCGGCGCCACAACACGGCAGGGCCTGGTAAGCGCGCCGCTCCGGGGACGCTTCGGCCTGGTGCTGCGGCTCAATCATTATGGCGTGGAGGAACTCACGGCCATCGTGCTGCGATCCGCGAAATTGTTGGGAGTCACAGTCGACCGCGATGGCGCCGAAGAAATCGCCCGCCGCAGCCGCGGCACTCCTCGTATCGCCAACCGTCTGCTTCGCCGCGTTCGCGATTATGCGCAAGTCCGCGCCGAAGGCCACATCGATCTGCCGATCGCCACTGTCGCGCTCGACCTGCTGGAAGTAGACCGCTTCGGCCTGGATGAAATCGACCAGAAGATCATGCTCACGCTGCTTGAAAAATACGGTGGAGGACCGGTGGGCGTGAACACCATCGCCGCCTCCATCGATGAGGAAGCCGACACCATCGAAGAGGTGTATGAGCCGTACCTGATGCAGCTCGGCTTCATCGATCGGACGCCGCGCGGCCGCATCGGCACCGATCGCGCCTTCGACTATTTCAAAATCCCTCGCCGGATGCGCGGCGGCGTGCAGAGCCCCCTATTTTGAACACCGCATTCCTCTCGCTAGGCTCAAACCTAGGCGACCGCGAGGCGCTTTTGAACACCGCCCTCAACCGCCTGGAAACCGAAGGCGTGCACGTAGTGCGCCGCTCGTCCATCCACGAAACCGAGCCGCAGGACTTCCATGACCAGCCCAAGTTCCTCAACATGGCGGTGCAAATAGAAACCGATCTGACGCCTCAAGAGCTGCTAGCGGCAATCCAGAAAATCGAAACCGAAATGGGCCGCCAGCGCACCATCCCCAAAGGCCCTCGCACAATCGACATCGACATCCTCTTCTACGCCAACGAAATAATAACCAAGCCCGACCTCGAGATCCCCCACCCCCGCCTAACCGCCCGCCGCTTCGTCCTAGATCCGCTCTCCGAAATCGCCCCCGATCTGCATCACCCAGTCACGGGCCAAACAGTGCGCGAGATACGAACGGCACTCCAGTCCCCAGCCCCCAGCCCCCAGCCCCCAGTCCCCGCAACCCGACACGGCGCCTGTGGCCCCGCAGTACATCGCGAGCTGGGCCGCCGACACCGAAGCCCTCGGCTACGTCGACACGCACCTGACGCGGCTGATCAAGACACTGGAAATCACGCCGCCAGGCGGCCCGCAAGATCGCATCCTGGAGATGGGCGCGTATCTTCAAATCACTCCGGCACTGCGATCCAAGCTCGGTTACGGTTCTGTGCGTGGCTGCTATTATGGACCAGCCGGCAAAATCGACCTCCGGCGCGCGACCTCCAGCGACGGCGAAACGTTCGACTGCGAGATCGATCTGTTCAACGCCGAGAAGGATCCGTTTCCATACCCGGACGAGCATTTCTCGACCGTGTTGTGCTGTGAGTTGATAGAGCATCTGACCGAAGATCCCATGCACTTGATGAGCGAGATCAATCGCGTGGTGAAGCCCGGCGGGCACCTGGTGCTGACCACGCCGAACATTGGGAGCCTGCGCGGCATCGCCGCCATTTTAGGCGGCTATCACCCTGGCATCTTCACCGCCTACATCCGGCCCCACGCCTCAGGCGAAGTCGAAGCGCGCCACAACCGCGAGTACACGCCAAAGGAGATCGAGATCCTGTTGCTGAACTCGGGCTTCACCGTCACGCTGCTCGAAACGGGACCGTTCCGCCAAACTCCGCGCCCCGAGGAAGGCTGGGTGCTGAATCTGCTCGAGCGCTTCGAACTGCCGAAGGATCTGCGCGGCGACGACATCTACGTGGTGGGCCGCAAGACCGGTCGCGTGCGCTAACGCTATCCGGACTGGTTGTACGCATGAACGCCGCCTACGAAAGCCCGGAAGTGCGGCTCTCCGGCGACCTGCAAGTGGAAGCGCGCTTCAACTTGCGCAATACATCCGCCGATCCCTGGCGTCCGTCGGAGGGATTCGCGGCCGGCTTCCACATCTACGATTCCGAGACCGGAACGTTGGTCGTGGATGGCGAACGCCAGCGCCCGTCCGGAGATGTCGCGCCAGGCGGCTCGTCGCCCGTGGATCTACGCATCGCGCTGCCTCCCGAGCCCGGCCGCTATGACATTTTCATCTCGCCCATGCGCGAACATGTCTGTTGGTTCTACACCCTCGGCTGGCCCTTCTTACGCGTGCAAGCTACCGTCGAAGAGGGGCGCGCGCGGCTGGAACGCGTGGGCGTGGTGACACTGCGGACCATCCGCCGCGAGAACCTGTTGCGGGCCGTGGGCCGTGCCTTCACCCTGCCCATCGCGACCATCGCGCGCAACCGCAGCCTGATCCGCATCATGGTGCGCCGCGACATCCTGGGCCGCTACCGCGGCTCCTTTGGCGGCATCTTCTGGACCATTTTGAACCCGCTCCTGCTGATGCTGACCTACTTCTTTGTGTTCGGTGTGGTGCTGCGCACACGCTTCGGTTCGGACCCCAGCCGCGCCGGCTTCGCGCTTTACTTCCTCGCAGGAATGCTGCCGTGGCTGGCGTTCAGCGAGGCGGCGGGCCGCGCCCCCACAGTAATGTTGGAGCATCGCAATTTCGTGAAGAAGCTGGTCTTCGCGGTGGAGACGCTGCCCATCAACCTGGTGGTGTCGGGATTGGTCAGCGAGACTTTCGCGCTACTGCTTTTCGCCATCGGCCTGTTTCTGGCGCGCGGCGCGGTGCCAGCCTCGGTGGTGTGGCTGCCGGCGTTGATCGTGCCGCAAGTGCTGTTCACCGCGGGCATCTGCTGGTTCCTCGGTGCGCTCGGCGTCTTCGTGCGCGACCTGGGGCAGGTGATCGGCTTCCTGTTGACGCTCTGGTTCTTTCTGACGCCTATCTGTTATCACGAAGGATCGCTGCCCGCGGCCGCATTGCCGCTGCTCGCGAAGAATCCCATGTTCGTGCTGGTGCGCGGCTATCGTGCCATCTTCCTGGAAGGCCATGCGCCCGTCTGGGGATCGCTGTGGAAGCTGTGGATCGCCTCCGCGGCCGTGTTCATTCTCGGCCACGCATGGTTCTACAAACTGCGCCGGTCGTTCGCCGATATCATCTGAGACCGACCCATGCTGGCCAAGCTGATCGCCGCTCTCATCGCGTATGGACCCGCCGGCATCCTGGTCTTGGCATTCATCGATTCGGCCGGCGTTCCGGTGGCTTCGGGCATAGATGCGCTGATTATTCTGGTGGCTGCCAAGACTCCATCGCGCGCCGTCCTCGCCGCGTCCATGGGGGTGCTGGGATCGCTGATCGGGAACGTGGTGCTGTTCATGGCCGCCAGGACCGGCTCGCGGCGCTTCGTCAAGGACGTGCCGCAGCCGGGAGACAAGCGGCGCTTCCGCGAGTGGTTCCGGCGCTATGGCTTGCTGACCATCTTCATCCCCTCAATGCTGCCCATCCCGCTCCCGTTGAAAGTATTCGTGATCTCGGCCGCGGCGTTCGGCACACCCTTACGGACGTTTGTTGCGGTGATTCTGCTGGGGCGGGCGATCCGCTACGGTGGGGAAGCGTACCTGGGGGTGATGCTCGGCGAGGGATCGGGACGTTACTTGAAGGCGCATACCTGGCATTTGATCGTAGGTGCAGTGGCGCTGTTCGCAGCGCTGTATGGGTTGATGATGTGGACTGAGTGGCGGCGGAAGCGTGCGTTAAGATAGGACGGATGATCGATCAGCCGTTCTTTCAGCTCGCCGTGCCGCTGATGATCACCATTCTGATCGCGGCGTTTACGGCGGCCTGGTCCAGCAACAAACGAATTGAGGAAATTAGCCATCGGCTGGATGACACTAATCGCCGTATCGATGACACTAATCGGCGCCTCGATAAGCTGGACAGCCGCTTCGACGAGGTGATGAAGGCGCTGATGTCTATCGATCATCGCCTGACCGTACTCGAAGAGCGAAGCTCCCTGGTCCGCGGCTAACTTACTCCTC
>PMUN01000302.1 GCA_003166875.1 Bryobacterales bacterium
CGAATGGAGATCCGTCGAACAAGAATGGATCAAATCGCAATCCGCTCCCCCTCATCGAGCGTGATCTCATCGCTCGTCCGGTCATAAAGCTTCGTCGTCCGCGGCGACTCGTGTGCAGCGATCGCCTGAGCATTCTCGATCGTCCCGCCGTTTTCTAGATACGCCGCCACCCCCGCCGTCCTTCCCCGCAATCGCTTATTTACCCGCCTGCGGATAACAGGGGATTGCGCCATCGTGTCGCCTCGCTTTATGATTCACGACAAAGGCCGACCGACCAAAGTTGCAGAAGGTCCTTTTTACGACCCATCTGTGCAGGAAATCGGCAAAGAGATAACTCTCTGGCACAACTAGAAAACCGGAAGCCCCGCGACCAGCTTGTGACTGGAAGCGGGGCTTTTTCACTTGGCTAAGAATGCTTCTAATTCAGTGGCCAGCTCCGCCGTTTCCTTCCCTTTGCTTGTGCTGCCTTCTTTCCACGGCTTCTCGTTGATTCCCCCTTCTCGCTTCCGCTCAAGAACCTGCACTCGAACGACGACATGCCCATCTTCAGAAGCGACGCGAATTGTGGCGCGATCCGCGCACCGATAGAAGCCGGGGCCGCAGCGATGTTCTCCGTACCAATCACTAATAATCCTGCCGGAGTCTTGATTCACGGTGAAGTCGATGTTCTTGCTGTTTAAGTACGCCTTCACTTTTGCGGTTGCCTCAGCTTCGGAAAGAGTTGTGGCAACCGAGGCTGTCTCGCCATCCTTCAGCTTTTCCGCATGCAATGGTGTCGAGATACCTACGCCGACCACAATCATTAGTGTGAACGCTCGCGTCAAGTCAAGATCCATATGACCTCCTTTGTAGTCAAATAGCGTCGTATTCTATACGCTATAGGGCCATTAGTATAGCACCTGCGAAACATGAAGCCCCAATACCGTGCGGTTCTTGATGGCCCGGAGACCAACGGGATGACGACACAATATCGAGTTCCCTGTATGATTACGACAAAGGGCGCCCGATCAAAACCCATCACAAACAAACCAGGTGCGCCATCGGCCGATCAAACTGAACCAACTACAGAAAGGACCGCTTCAGCACGCCGCCTTGCCGGAGGATTTGCTTCAGCGCATCCAGGCGTTCAAAGAGATCCTTGCAGAGGTGGACAACATGACGCTCGATGAAATCATCGACGACTTCAAGCGGGATCTGCACCCCGAAAAGGAAGTAGCTGTTTGGGAACACATCGCAGACATTTATCAGCTTTACCTTCTGCATAATCCGACCGACGATCTGGCGGTCAAGCATGACGTGTTTTCAGTGCTGCTGATGACATCTCTCGGCGTGAAAGATTGGAGCGCCATACAATACCTCGACCAGGAGCAGATCAGGCATTTGGTCCTCAACTACCAAGGACTGTGAAAACCGAATCATCGCCGCTCAAATACTCCAAGTAGAGCCGGAATATTCTACTACGAGCGTAATCGACACGGATCTGGCGAAGGCTGCGGCATGAGCCTATAAAATCACCTCTATATCTACGCCGGAAGCTTTCCACAGATCGTATTGCAATAGCACGTCCGGATTCGAGCTTTTGTTGGTTGGCGTTCGCAATCGAATCTCTTTGGCATCTACCGCCTTCTTAATCCGGTCCGCCACATCTTCAAGCGCACTATCGAAGTAGCATACCCATACATCCGTGTTTTCTCCTACTGTTGAGATATTCCCGCCTGAGGTTATCTCCGCTCCGTCCTTGACGAGCGTGTAGCCACCTGGACTAGGAGAGTAAAAAACTTTGACTCCCGACATCGCGTTTAAAGTTTTCAAAGTAGCGGCGATCCTATCTGCATTTTGCGTTTTCTGGTATTGCGTCTTGCGCGATAGGAACACGGCAACATAATAAGTTCCTGGAGCCTTGTCGGCAGGAACGATTGGCTGGCGCTCCAAAAATGCGAGGGGTGGCCCATCGTAGGTCACTTCCTTTCGTGACAACAATCCGAATCCAGGATTTGCAGGGAGAGAATTGATTATCATTCCTATGACTCCTGCAGTGATGCCCCCCTGCTGCCCGATTGACACGACGCTTCCAGGTTGAGCGGTCACGTTAGTGGCTGCGGAATTCGAAACGCTTTGACTCGCGCCCTTCGGCCCCGGAGCACTTCCGGGGGACTTCACTCCAGATGAAACGTGATTCGCTAAGCGGTCCGGCGGTGCGGTCTCATCAAACGCAGATTTTAGGGCGCGGTACGGAGTGCTCTTTTCGTCGACGGGCTTAACGATCGTCACGTGGTCAGCGTCAATAGGATCGAGGCGTTCGGTGCACAGGTTTGTCGCACTTTGTCGCTCGACAATAATCTGGCCGAACAGTGGCAGCGTTTCGTAACCGCAGTACGATCGAAGTCGAAGGTTGGCCGCCAGCCAGTTGCTTTGCAGCGGTCCCAAATAGTTATCCGACTGCATCGGGTAGAGCTGCTTAAACTGCGGATTGCGGCTGACAACGTTCGCAAGGATTGCATAGGGGCTACCAGTGGTCGGGGTTGCGAAGAAATATAATAATCGAATCTTAGAAGCAATACGCTGATATTTGAGAATGAATGCACGCGTGACGAGGCCACCCATGCTGTGGGACACGAAAGTCAGTTCGCTGTGACGGAGAACGCCATCCGTGGTGAGTACGAGCCGCATATTCTCCGCGACTTCATCAACCGAGAAGCCCCGGCTCAACTTCGGTGACGGGTAGTGGTAAACATAAATATTTTGCCCATCGAATGTCGTATCACGGGTAAGCATGACCGGCCAATATTGGTCACTGGAGGTCCAGGTGCTACGTTCATCGCCCATCACACCATGCACGAATACGATCACTCCGTGATTAGTGGTCAGATGCCGCACCCAAGGTAGCGACGGAGGCGTTGTGGTTTGTGCCACACCATGCATAGCTACCCAGAGGACTATAACGAGCGCCGGAACTGCTGCTCGAATGCAACGCGGAAGACTTATAATCATGCTCTACCAGAGTCGGGCGTTTTCTTCAATATACCGCACCGCTCAGCAACACCGCGTTGTCGTCTTCCGACCTAAAATGCGACAGTATTGGAACGTACCTATTAACACCGTCCTTGGGGGTCCTAATCGCGGCAGATTTGCCGCGTGGGTTCGGCGGCGCTTGCCGCCTGCGGGAGAGGCGCGGCAGTTCCGCAACGTAAGATAGGTGACTAAATTCCATTGGACTATTGCGCAATGATAGCCGTTTCAGGTGAAATTCAGTTATCGGCGAAGTGCAAGGTAGAGTACAAAGCCGAAAATCTGAAAAGTAGGCTTGTTTCCGGAGCGCCTCTGTGATATATGTGCTAGATCTCACTAGCATCGGAGGATAAGAGCCATGAGATTTTGGATGAGTGGCGGTCAAACGAGAATATTTATCAGACTTTCTTGCATTTCGGCAATCCTCGTCTGCCTCAGTTATGCTGACCAGGCCGTGGTGACGCATCGGGCGACGCTGCGGAAGGACCCCTCAACGGCACAGCGGCCGATCGCCGTCCTTGCGGTCGACGACGAGGTCGAACTGGTTGACAATACCCAAACCAATGGCTACTTTCACGTGCGGACCGACGACGGGGACGAAGGTTGCGTTTTCGCACGATACCTCCGCGTCGAAACCCCGGCGGCAAGCGCACCCTCCTCCACCAGCCACGGCGCACCCGGAGGACCTGTCGCCGATACGGTTTCGCAGGACTGGGAGAAGCCGGCTCCGAATTCGACAACGTTCGATGGAGCTGACGGAACGTGCGGGCCTGGCGGCGACGGGGGAGATCAGCTCACAAACCCCAGGAAGAATCGCACGGACGTCCCCAGCACCTATCACGATGTGACGTGGAACGCGATCGCAGGTCTCACGTATCCTGATGCCAAAGCTCGGTCGCTTGAGGGTTGGACGAGCGACCAGAGAGACCAGATTATGCTATTTGAAGGCATCCCGGTCCGCACGATCGGATACATTGTAGCCATCAAAGTGGAAAGTCGAGGCAGCGGCGAATCAACCAATTGTCACTTCACCGGAACAGACGAGGTGGATTGGCACGTACCGCTCGTGCAGGCTGCCGGCGACGGCGAGAAGACATCCATTGTCGTGGAGACCACGCCCCGCGTCCGCGAGTCTCACCCCAAGTGGACACCTGAAGCTCTTGCCCCATGGGTGAACTCGGATGCGCCAGTCCGAGTGAGCGGCTATCTTCTGTTCGATCCCGAGCACCGGGCTCACTTGGGAGTCTACCGCTCAACGCTGTGGGAAATCCATCCGATTACGAAGATCGAGGTTTTCCAGAGCAACGCGTGGGTGGATTTAGATCGGCTACCATGATGCGTAAGGGATAGTTCGAATACAGCGTGCACGATTCCACCCGAGGCAGGGCTGAACCAGTTTCAAAAAATAGAAATTGGACTCAACGATGCCCTCAGAGCTGCGGTTCCCCGGAAAGTTCACCCATGCCGCCGAATTCGGTTCGGCGGTTCGAGAACCGCCCTTCGAAAAGGGAAGGTACGCGCATTAAATCAGAATCCTTTCCACTTCGTCGAGCGTGATCTCATCGTCCGTGTGATCATAGAGTTTCGTCGTCCGGGGCGACTCGTGCGCGGCGATCGCCTGGGATTCTCAATAGTTCCGCCGTTTTTGTGATACGGCGTTATTCTGATGGCCTGAAGTGTCGCAGCACGGCGGCGTAAAGCCCCGCTGCCGACGTGCGAAGGAAGAGGGGACTGGCTTTGCGAAAAGATCGCAAGGCGCTGGTTCGGCGAATTCAAATTTCGTGGAGGACACCTTCGGCTACTGATCAAACCTGCTTGGCCCGAAACTCAATTCCGTCCACCCTCCTGAGGGAGTCCACATCCGGACGGGGGACGGATGCACCCGTTCGGGGCACTGTTCGAGCGTATGGCGCAATTCATGGCTGGTTTCTAGCTCACGGTGTTGGAGTTCGTACGTAGACCCATACCGCAGGGAGATTGGGTGGATGCTCGGTTCGAGTCCAACGAGATAAATCGCATCCATATAGGGTCCTTTGGATTCGAACTTCGAAAACTCGATCTCGCTGCCAACTACTTCGATGGTTTCGATCGCGTTCATATAGTCCTTCAGGACGCGGTTTCCCTCTGACCGTGGGAAGACGAAGTAGTAGTCCGGCGAACCTTCTGGGCAGCTTGTGCATTTATGTCGCGTACCATCTGTTTGGGGCGACGCCCCAAATGGCCGCCGTTCATCGATGAGCGCCGCGCTTCCTCCGTCGTGCTCATTGTTGAACCCAGCCGCGATGAGGTACGTCGCGCGGGACGTCTTGACCTCCGCCAGCGCATAGGTGTCGCCCGTATTTACGTACCGTACCTTACCGCGGCCCGTGGTCGGATCGAGCTCGGCAACGAATGAATTACCCCAGAGATGATGGGAGAAAGCGACATAGATCGATTTCTTCGATCCCAGGCGTGAAACGATCAAATCAAGTACATGCCACGGCCCATGGACATCGT
>PMUN01000298.1 GCA_003166875.1 Bryobacterales bacterium
CTAAAGTGGACGCCGGTTGGGTACTGAGGGGCGCCTGGACTGCGGGCGGCTCGTCGGGCAACTCCGCGACGCCTCCGTCCGCGGTGTCAGTGACACCAAATAACGGAAATAGTTCGGCCCAAACCTTTGCTTTCGCGTTCTCGGATCCCAATGGGGCGGCAGATATCGCGTCCACGCAGATTGACATAAGTGCCACGCTGGTGGTGAACAACGCCTGCTACCTTTACTTCGTACGTTCACTGAATGCGGTCTATCTGGCGAGCGATGCGGGAGTCTGGCAGGGGCCGCTAACCCTTGGATCGGCGGGAACCCTGCAGAATAGCCAGTGCTCAGTGAATCCCGGAGCCTCGTCGTTCACTACTTCGGGAAACAACCTGACGTTGAACCTGGCGTTGACGTTCAACCCCGCGTTTGCGGGCGCGAAGAACATCTATATGGAAACGGAGAACGCTACGCTTGATAGCGGTTGGGTGAAGCTGGGCGCCTGGATTGTGCCATAGATCGCCGGCTGTTCGGAAACACCTGCATACACTAGTCAAAACGGAGCGTGGCCACAATCGTTGTGTACGGAATACGGAGCATGTCGGAAAACACTCTCGTCTCAAGCGTACCGTGGGACGCCAGCAGTCGCCTGTAGTGCTCGGCGTCTCGTATATGATTGCCGCGATCGTGGTCCAGCAGGAACTTTGCAATCGGGTGCTGGCCCTGGACGTAGCACGGATCCATCGAAACCAAGCGTCCTCCTGGCCGCACCACCCGGCGGGCGAGCTGTAGTACGGCCTGCGCTTGAGCGTCATTCAAATGGTGCAGGACGCCCACTGAGATTGCCAGATCAAACGGAGGAAATTCGGAAAGATCGGCAGTCACAAGATCGGAGCAGACAAAGGTGGCCCGTTCGCCGAATTGAGCCCGTGCCGCTTGGATGTAATGTGGGTTGAGATCCAGTCCGACGTACGAAATCCCTTCTGGAAGTTGACGCAGGCTGGCGCCGGTCCCGCAGCCGAGGTCTACCACGCGTTCGCCGGGACGGGGCTTAACGAAGCCCTCGATGAATCGCCGGTGGCAGGCGGGGGCCCCCACTAGCCATTGACAAAGATCGAAAATAGACGGCAGCGACAATGCCGATTTCGCGGGAATTCCAAATTTCACAGGGATTGGACCTTACTTCTCCACGATGCTGGCGGCTCCGAGTCAAGGCTCGCGGCAACGGGAAGAACCGGAGCCGCGCTACTGACCAATATACCTAACCGAGCGCGGCTGGGCCGGTTCGACGCCCAGGTGTTCGACGCCCAGGATGCGCGATCAAATTGGACAATTCGGGAGCTATAATCAAACTTCATCACGCCGCCGGGGGGGGTGGCGAAAGGCGCCGCCGCCGAGAATCATGGTTTCCAAGGGCACATGAGTAAAAGTCTTCAGAGCACGCTAAGACCCGGCGTTGAGGATGCCGGGACCCAATTCATTCCGTTCAACCGGTTTTGCCCGATCGGCACCGAATTCGCTTACGTGCAACAAGCCATCGATCAACTGCACGTCTCAGGGGACGGACCGTTCACCAGAAAGTGCCATCGCATATTGGAAGAGTTGCTGGGGGTTCCCAAGGTGCTGCTCACAACCTCCTGCACGCACGCGCTGGAAATGGCGGCGTTGCTGCTCGAAATCCAGCCCGGAGACGAAGTAATCGTCCCCTCGTTCACCTTCGTGTCCACCGTAAATGCTTTCGTGTTGCGGGGCGCGCGGCCGGTCTTCGCGGATATACGGCCGGACACGCTTAACCTCAATGAAGCCCTGCTGGAACAGTTGATTTCACCGAAAACGAAGACGATTATTCCGGTGCATTATGCCGGAGTGTCCTGTCAAATGGAAGCAATCACCGGCATCAGCGAGCGCCACGGCCTCACTGTTATCGAAGACAACGCTCATGGACTGATAGGACGCTATCGCGGCAGACCCTTGGGCACGTTCGGAGCGATGAGCACCCTAAGCTTTCACGAGACGAAGAACTTTGCTTGCGGGGAGGGCGGCGCACTGGTCATCAACGACCCGCGCTATATCGATCGCGCCGAAATCATCCGGGAGAAGGGGACCAATCGCAGCCGTTTCTTCCGCGGGCAAATCGACAAGTACACGTGGGTGGATGTCGGTTCCAGCTATCTGCCTTCCGACATTCTGGCGGCGATTCTCTATGCTCAACTGGAAGCCCGGGACGAGGTGCAGGCCGCGAGATCCAGAATCTGGGAATACTATGATGTTCATCTCAAGCCGTGGGCGTCCGGGCAAGGCGTTGGGCTGCCAATTGTTCCAGAGGGGTGCGAACATCCATTTCACATGTACTATCTGCTGATGCCGACGCTGGAATCGCGGCAAGCGTTAATCGCGCATCTGAAGACGCGCAACATTTTGAGTGTGTTTCACTACCTTCCACTGCACCTCTCTGAAATGGGAAGACGGTTCGGAGGCCGGCCGGGTGACTGTCCGGTGACTGAGTCCGTGAGCGACCGGCTGGTTCGGCTTCCCTTTTATAACAGTCTCGCGGAGCCTGAGCAGGCCCGCATCATAGAAGCCCTTCGATCATTCCAACCCTAGTGGGCTGTCCGTGGCGACGCGGCACCGAAAGGTGCGTGCGCTACGCGCGTGGGTCGAAACACCTTGTCTCGGACGGACGAATGCAAAGTGGGGCGGNNTGGATGGGCTGCAAGCCCATGATATACACTCATGCGAACGCATGGGATTTCGATGCTAAAGTTCGTGTGCGGACAGCCCACTAGTCAGGCTGGGTTAGCGCTTTCGAAAAACGAACAGCTTTTGAGTGCCGTAGTCGCCCCAGGGCGGTAACTGAGAGAACCAGCGGTTCCATTCCATGCTGGGATTCGCAACATCGATTGTTCCGCCCAGGGCGCGGCTTAGCAGAGGTTTGAGTACTCGTGTTCCAACGTAATAAGTGCTCGCAAAGTTCACTAATTCCACCAGCTCGAGATCCGGGGACAACGAATCTATGACTAGGTTTTCATCCAGATACTGATTGAAGGGCGGGATTGAAATCTCATCCAGCAGCCACTCCTTCCGAAACTCATTCAGACGCCGCCAACCCTGGATGGTGGCTTCCGAGAGCAGCAACATGCCGCCGGGTTTCAGCACTCTGGCGCATTCCACCAGTGCAATCTGTTGCCGCGCCCACGCGCCTAGGTTGATGATGACCCGCGTGGCCACTACTTTATCGTACGCGGCCGGCGGTTCTCGGAGCGCCATCACGTCTCCTTCGGCAAACTCGACGCTGCTTTGTAGCTGGCCATGGAAGTCCCCCAGACGTTTCCGGGCTTGCGCGATCATCTCGGGGATATTGTCGACGCCTCGAATGTGGGCGCTGAGCTGAGAAGCGAACTGTACGGTTGAGTATCCGTTGGCGCAGCCAACATCCAGAATGTGGTCTCCGTTCGAAAGCCGTTTCAGGATCTCCCGGACCTCCATCTCAATGACCATCCGGTCGGACCAGGAAGCAGACGGTGCCTGACCGTGTTCAGTGGCCTGCTGGGTCCAAAATGCACGGATCTGTTCCAGGCTAAACTTGGCTGGCATAGATCGATCGCGCGGGATTATCGGATGGACTATCGACACCGGCGGTCTGCTCTACGCTAGAAAAAACGGCGTAGCTGGGCCTATCCATCATTCGAAAATGCATTCGAGCCAGATACTCGCCGATGATCCCCAAGGCAAACAACTGAGCGCCGGAGAAAACGGCGATGATCGAAGCCAGGAAGGGAAATCCAGGTACGGACTGGCCCTGGATGAAATACCGGCCAACTACGTAGCAAAGTACCGCCAATCCAACGAATGTGAATACAAAACCGATGATGCTCGCAATCTGTAAAGGCAGCGTGCTGAAGCCGGTCATCATATTCATCGCATGAGCGATCAGTTTGCCGAGGGTGTAATTGGAGACACCGATGGTGCGAGGGTCATTTCGGACCGGTATGGCAGAAAAGTTTCTGGTTCCCCATGTCAATAACACATCAATGGACACATTGGGTCCGCCGTAGTTGACAAAGGCTTCCCGCAAGTGCGTGCGGAAGGCCCGAAAGGCGCTGACCTTGCGCGCGGTCTTGGCTCCCATCGCGCTTTGTAGCGCAAGTTTGGTGACGCTGGAAGCTAAGTTGCGAAGAAACCCATGCGCCTGTTGTTGAGGCGATCCGTAGACGACATCGTAGCCTTTCTCGAGCTCAGCCAGAAGCCGTGGGATCTCTTCGGGCGGCGTCTGCAAGTCATCGTCCAAGGTGACAATCACCGGGTAACGGGCGGCGCGGATACCACAGAGCAGCGCATTGTGCTGGCCATAGTTCCGCATCAAGTTGAAACCGCGGATCCAGGCATGATGCGCTGCCAAATCTTGGATGACTTCCCAACTGCGATCCCGGCTACCGTCATTCACCAGGATCAACTCGCCGAGCTCGCGCAGGGGCTCGAGAACGCGGCTCAGCCTTTCCACCAGAATCGGGAGACTCCCTTCCGAGTTGTAGACAGGGACGACAACCGAGACAACCACGTGCTCATCATAGCATCGGCATCTGATGCTGCCGGCTTGGCCCTAGGATGCTCCGGACGTACCCGCGCTACCGATCGAAAGTGGCAAAGGCGCGAACAGACTTTATCACAAACGTGGAACTGCGGTCTGGTGGATAGCGGGCGAAATTGCAAACCATGAGAACCAGTTGTTCTCCGGCCGCCAGAGACGCATAGGCCGTTCTAGTCCCACTGCGCCCCCTACCTTCGACCGCTTCCGGCGGGACCACCCAGTGAGATTGGTCCAAGGATAAAGCTCCGAATTGGAGACCGCCATTCAGGTCATCATACTTCAGAACGAACCGATAGAAGCCAGGTTTGACGATAGTAAGCGGCGCATATTGGACGGAATAGCTGAATCTCCCTCTGTGCGTTGTGACATGCAAGCCATCGGGACGAAGCTCCATGCGGCCATCGCTCAGATACCTGCAAAAAGCCCACTGTTCGACTGGAAATGCCGCCGCCTCCGAGGTGGCGGATAACGACAGCTTGCCCGGTTGTTCCCGCGCCGCTGATAGTTTCAAGGGGAACTCCGGGCCTGTTGTGCTCAAAGGCTCCGTGCGAAAAAAGATTAACTGAAACCTGACGCCGTCGCGATCAATCTTCCCGGTACCAAGCGTTCGCGCCTCGAGATGAATGTCATGCAGCGCCTGGTTGGCTTGTTGAAGCGCATCGTCCTGGCTGGATAGGATCACTCCCTCGGTGCCCGCCGGCAGAGGATGGTTTGGTGTGAAGGCGGGAAAACCCGCGCTGATCATCGCCCATCCCCACAGGTAACAGGAATGGATCGCGTTGAACTCCCGCCCGAACTGCTCGCGCCGGTTATACCAGAATGCCGGCGCATCCTCGCCGATGTGTTGACGGACCAACTTCACGGTTTCCACGATTCGCGCCAGCTCCGCGCGATGGTCCTCCTGGCCAAATGGCATCTGGAACCCGGTTTGGCACAACCACAACCCGCCGAGGATTAAAATCGAAACATACCACCGGCCCCGCAGAAAGTTGTTGAGAATCAAACCCACGCCCACGCAAACTGAGAGAGTAACCCATCCCGCCAGACGAGCGCGTATCGCGGTGTTGGTTGCATGCATACCGAGACTAGCGACGAACCCAAATGTGACCGCGGCCAGGAACAGCCAGTAGGCCAATGCTGGCCAGCGCTCAAGGTGCGGGGCCAACATGCAGCCTATAGCCAGAAACGCAGAGGGCAACAGATAACTGGTGTAGTAAGACCACTGCAGGCCGAGTCCGCCTGCCATGTGCCACGCGATCATGAAACCGAGGCAGGCCAGGTATTGTAGAACGAAAAACAGATTCAGGCCTCGGTTCGCAAACGTCCTGCGGAGAATGCCAATTAGCAAATAAGAGATGCTGCCGAGCGCCGCGACGAGTGGAAAAGCCAGCCAGTATGCGAACGTGGCCCAACTCCAGCCCGAGGAGGACTGGTCCCCTTTCGAAGATCCGGTAATGAACTGAATCGATGAGCTATAAAACCAAAAGCCGCCGCCAACTGCGTGGTTCACCGCTCCCAATAGGAGTGAGACTAGCAGCGCTCCCAAGCCAAACCATAATGCAAATCGGAGCGCTGTGCGGACGCTGGTCCAGGTAAGCCCTGGATGCGCTTGATAGATATAAAGTGCGGGAAGAAACGGCAAAAACACAGCCAAAAAAGCGTTGCAGTAGAACATTGCCGCCGCCGCCGCCCCGCTTGCTACCAGCCAAAGGCGTGGCCGGTGCGATTGCGCAGTTTGAACTATGCACAGGAGTGCGAGCAGGTTGTAAATTATTCCAGGTCCATCCACATAATCCCAGCCGACGGCATGCAAGAAATAAGAGTGAGTGCCGAACAAAACCGCGGCTAACAATGCCGATCTCGACCCAACGGCCTTCCGCAAGATGCCGTACAGCGAAAAAACCGCGAGGTAGTAGAAGCCCACATGCAGTATGTACTTGGCTTGCATCGGATCGAACAGCGCATTCAAGCAGTACCCAGGCAGAATCCACGACAGCCGGCTGCCGTAATAGAGGCCTGGAAATAACTCAGCGGCGTATTTCGGATAGTTCAGGAAATATCCGAAGTAAATCCAGGGGTCGATGCTGCCCAACGGATTGTAAATCCATGCCGACGTAACGGATAACACGAACCATGGAAGTAGCGCGAGAACCAGATAAGCCGGATCTACCCGCAACCAGCCGGTCTTGGAGCCCACGTCCGTCCCAATCGGTGACGAAGAAGCTCTCACTTCTTCCACGCCGGTTCCTCCACCAGGATTCTCTTGGCCAGGGCGCCGAAGTTGAATTCTGCCGAGACGCGTTGCTGCAGGTAGCGTGAAACGTCGCGCCGTTTACGCGGATTCGCCAAGTATTCTTCCACCAGCGAATTCAGGTGATCGATGCTGCGGTACATAACCTGGTCGCCGATGTCTCCCATGCTTTGGTGGAAATCTTCCTTGTAATCGAACAGCACCAGGCCGCCGCAGGCGAAGCAGCCCATGATCTTCGGCGAGATTCCCGTATTGTATCCGAGATTGACGATGTCAACGATCACGTCGCTGTTCATGAATAGAAGCGGGAGCTCGGTGAAATAATCCAGACACTTCCGGAACCTCATGCGATATTGGTCGCGAAGAGTGGCAACGCTGTCGGGTTCGACGAAGTTTCCATAGAAATCGAAGTCTCGTTTCAGCCCCGTCAAAACGCCCAGGCGCACCTCGGTGTTGCCCACCGTTTCGATTTCCTCGTGCATGAACTGCCAGAAGAACGTGTAATTCGGGTCGAGCCGCAGACGCTTGCGGACACTGGGATCCAGCGCGCGGAGCTCCGCTCGAATCAGGTCCCATAGACATTCGGTGAGCCGGCTCTTCTTGGCCGCCAGCACGCGTGCCTGGATGGCCGATAGATCGGGATCGTTCCGGAAGGGCAGGTTCCGGGCGCCCTTCACGTAGACGTTGCCTGCAAACGCTACGCGCGTACGGAAGGCGCCGGCGGAAGGCGTGCGATAGCCATAGCGCACGTAATTCGGATATGCGGGTTGGAGAAAAAACCTGACCTTGTCGCGATGAATCACACCCAGCCGGTGGAGCTCCCCGATGTGCCCGCGGTCCGGCGAATAGTGTAGGTACAAGGAATGATCCAAGGCTTTCCTGAGCCGTCGGATAGATCCGCCCGTTGCCTCCGCGGGCGTAGCAGGAAGCGGCCCCAGGATCTGTTGCGGAAGCTGCAGCAATCCGTGGTCCCACAACATAAGCGTCGGAATCTGGAGAATATCCTTGAAAACATTTTCGTGCTTGGGAGTTTTGCACTGAAGCGCATACAGCGCATTGGGAAGCGAAATCGCCACATCCGGCCGGAACGATTTCAGAGCTTGGATGGTGTCGTGAATGTAAACATCGTTCTGGGTTATGAAACCGTCCACGTGCAGATCGAACACGGAGGCGCCGAGCGCACGCAACTCGTCGCTCATTTCGACCGCGAAGTTATAATCGATTCCCCCGAACCAGGGATGAGGCGGCAGAGTGGTGACCACCCGCAAACCGCTCAGGGCGCCGCTCATCTTTCTTCCCACCATCGGAGCGCCCGGCGCGCCAGGATACGGCTCACGTGCAGGGCGAATCCCGGCAGTCCGATGATACGCGTGATCAGCTTTCGTGGCGCCATGGTGGGCTTCCCGAAAACCGGCATCGGAATGTCGGCGCGCCCGATCAAGGCACGCGCCAGCCGCATTCCCAATAATCTGGAATCGGAATTCCAGCCTAGCGATGCGGGCGAACGGGGCGCGGGTATTTCAAATGTCAGGATCAACTCCTCCGCGCCGGCGACGATTTCCGCCGGAAGGTTGACGGATCGGCGATGCACCTCCCGGTCCGGCCCCAGCGTCCACTCGCCGACCAATTGGCCGTTCGCTCTGACACGCACCGGCAAGGCTGGGGCGCTGTCCGACACCATGCAGTCGGAAATAACGAACGACGCCGGCACGCTGGCAGTGGGTGGTCGCTCGAACGGGACTTTCATAGTAGCCAGCGTTCCCACTGTCCACGAACCGTATTGGTCCGGAAGAGCCCATTCGGTGCCCAGATAATCACCCACAAAAGCCGTCGAGTTCCCGCCGTCGGTCAGGTCGATGATCTCGCCCAGCCGGTATTTTAGGGAACCCGCCGGGGCCATGCGGAATTTTGTCAGACGAAAGCCGAGCGGACGCGAATCCCAAGTGGACCAGTTCAATTGCTTGGGGCTTCGCGGCGATTCTATGTGAAACGAGATCAGCACAGGATCTGAATTGGGCAGCCCATCGGGCAAAAGAATTCTGCGCTCGTCGGTCAGGCGCGTGGGCCCCAGCGTCCATTGGGCGGCGGTTTTCCCGTTGATATCCACGTGCACGTCCAGAAACGGATGTTGCTCGCTGACAGCCACGTCGGTAATCGTAAAAGTGGCGATGAGAGGCTCTGCCGCCGGCTCTCTCAGCAGCAGAACCAGATTGGCCTCTGGACCGAGCGTCCAGACTCCGAATCCGTCCGCCTGAGTCCAGCATTCGTTGATGTGATGGAGACCCTGGCCTTCTTCTATGAAATCCAGCGCGTCCGAGAGTGAATATCGGAGCCGGTCCGCGCCCGTGAACGAAACCTTTTGGATCTTGACGCTCAGTTCCCGCGGATCTTCATTGACGAGCTTCTGACCGGACGCGAGCGCCACGCGTTCCGCCGATTGCGGATTCTCGGCGTGAATCTCAAGGCGGCAGGCTTGCTTCGAAGCCATCAGGCGTCCCGGAAGCACTGCTTTGCACGTAGTGGTTTGGAACCGCGTATAAATAGTCCAGCGGACCAGGAACTCTCCTTCGAAGAAAACCTTCAAGCGCATGGGCTCCTCTTCGGGGCCGAAGTAGGCTTCGTTGATTCGGACGTAGACCACCAGGTCGTCTGAAGAGGAGGGGGAAGGAACGAAGAGGATCGCGGCGTTATAGCCGTCGATCCAAGAACCGGTGTAATCCATCGCGCCCCAGTGGCCGTCCTTATAGCGCGTCGAATCGCCTTCGGATGTAAGGTCGATGGCATCGCCGGGAGACACCGTCCTCAAGGAATGATCGTCCTGATCATAAGCGAAGAAGGAGCACATCAAGTCGCGTGTGTATTTCCAATTGGCGGAGCCGTATAATCGCTCCTCACCCACGCGCGCGATTCCTTTCCGCACGTGAGTGGGGAACGGAGTATCGGCGGAAATCAGAAACTGTCCGGCGAATTGCTGGAAGATGTGATGATTCGCGTTGAGAACGAGAAAATCGGGCCGATCGCTACCTTGCCGCGAGAGCGCGCCGCTCGCCGTGGCGCTGGCTTCGAGACATCGTGCCACCGCACCCAAGCTGTAGCGCTGTTCGCGCGGCCAATCCGTCACTCTGGCGATTTTTCCCAAACCCAGTCCGGCCGGGTCCAGGCCAAAATCGAAGATGAGAAGATCGTAGCTCGCGAGCAAATCCGAAATCGTCGCAGGCTGGATGGCCTCTGCCCAATCCGGACCGGCGCTGCTGGAGAGCAGATCCGCCACATAATGTAGCTTCCTGCTGAACCCCATTTCGGCAATGCAGCGGGCTGTCAGTTCGAGCATCCGTGGATTATTGCCGGCGTAGGCGAAGCGCGCGCCAGGCGGGTACACCGTGAGATTCCCAGCCAGGTGGGCGAGCACATGTTCCGGCTGATAGTAAACAAAATTCCTGGTTTCGTTTGCATCGGAATGATAATCGTGCTGCTGCGGCGCCGCCAAGGTGCGCTCCAGCGCACAAACGAAACGCGCCTGAGGGTCGTTCGCGAAATCCAGCTCCTCGATTGTTTCATCGGGCACTCCCCAGGTTTCAGCCTGGTGATGGGCCACCGGGTCCTCCACGCCGTAAACGAATTCCTGAAGATTGTTTTCCAGCTTGATATCCAGGCGATGGGCCAGAGTGGCTACGCGAGTGTGATCGCAATGGTAAGCCTTCACGCGATGGGCCAGGCTCTCGGTGCGATTGCCGTAGAAGAGGTACAGCCGCTTGCACATGTTGGAATCGGCATGCCACCCTTGAGTCATGCGCTCATCGAAACCGTGGATGTCGAACAAAGCTTTCCGTGGCGCAAGTTGAAAATCGCCCGGCGAGTCGAAGCGCATGTAGGGAGCTCGAATCGCTATCTCGTGCATATGCAATTTCGGACCCAACTCCTGGCAGGCGCTGAGAACAGCTTCCGGATCGCTGCGCGAAAAGGATTCCCACAACGGTTCGGGCAACTCGAATCGAGGGACGATATACTGGCCGTCGTCAAGGTCCCGGACCGCTTCAGAGAGGCTGGAAATGTTGTCACGCGGAAGAAAGATCATGTCCGTGTTGGTGGCAAGAATCCAGCGGTTTCGAGCATTCGATCTGCGAATCGCGATGTTGCGTGAATGTGGCTCCAGCGCCGACAAGTGCGTCCGCTCCACCATGCGGGCATGCAGCTGGGGGCGAACGCGAAAAACACGTAGCCGTGTTTTGGCTCTCGCCGTCAGGGTGTCGTAGATGGCCTCGATAAACGTCGGCAGATCGTTGGACGTGTTGTAATCGACGAATAGGATTTCGTCGTCCTGGTCGGACAACACTTCCGCAATGCAGTTGATGCTGATGGCGGCGCGCTTGTGAAGATTGTAACCGTGCGAGTCGTTGCGCCCGTACAGAATTACGGAAATCACAAAACCGTTTCCTTCAGATCAAATCCGGCCAATCCCCAGTTTTCGTGGTTGAAGATCATGGGAGCATTCAGCCGGTTCATTTGCGCCGCCCACCCCAGGACCTCCTCATTGTCGACGAAAGAGAGACCGCGGGCGGCAATGCGCGCGAACAGCTTGGCTTGGCCTTCGGGAGTCCAACCAGAGCCGGTACCGTGTTCGATGTGATAGATGCGCATCGGTTCGGCGAGCATCTCTTCACGCGCCCCGCCGTGATGCGCGGCAACGCATAATACCGAATCCAGGTTCATCGAAAACAGATCGAATTCCGGATACCCACGCAGGTCGAACCAATGCTCGCGCGCCATCAGGGTGAAATCGCCGCACGCATTGGTGTGGACGAAAGCCGATGTACTCTGGCCGGGCGTCGGGGTCCAGTCGCAGCCATATGCGCGGAACGGACCGGAAGCGGCGAGATCCAAGACGTGAGTACGTCCGTTCTCCAAGCGAAGCTCCATGCGTTGGATTGTTCGGCCGTTCGCGGCAAAACTTGTTAGAAGGGCGCCGCCAACATCGCGGACTTGAAACTCCACAGGCGCGGACGTTTCGAGATCGATGAACAACGGATGCGCACCTTGATCCGGTGTTCGCACCACCAGCTCGGCGGCGCCTTCGGAGTTCATGGCGCCGCTCGATGGGTCGAAGCGCCATCCCGCGCCCCAAGGCTCGGAAAGCGTCGCGGAATGACGGGGCGCTGGATCTTTCGGCGCCCAGCCACACCAATACACCTTCACTTCGGG
>PMUN01000075.1 GCA_003166875.1 Bryobacterales bacterium
CGGGCGGCGAGCAGCAGCGGGTAGCAATTGCGCGGGCTATCGTGAATCATCCGGCTATTTTATTAGCGGACGAACCCACCGGCAACCTTGACACCGAGAACTCCACCACCGTGCTGGGGTTATTGCGCGACCTGAACCAGCGGCTTGGCCAGACTATCTTGATGATCACGCACAATCCCGAGGCCGCCGCGTATGGGCACCGAACGGTCCGGATGCGGGACGGCTGCATTGAGTAAACAGGGACGCGGTTCGGAGAGAGTGTTACCGAACCGCGACCGTGAGGGAGTCGGTGCTTGCGCTATTTCTCTGCGGCTTCTCATCGACGCTCTGAGGGAAGCGGCGGTTTGTTAGCATGGGAATTCCATGCGAGATCTCATAATCGTCGGGTCGGGCTGCGCCGGGAACACGGCCGCAATCTATGCGGCGCGCGCCAATCTAAAACCGCTTGTGATTGCAGGCCATGAACCGGGCGGGCAGCTTTCGCTCACCACGCTGGTCGAGAATTTCCCGGGTTTCCCGGAAGGCATCGACGGCCCAACCCTGGTGGAGAATATCAAGAAACAAGCGGAGCACTTCGGCGCCGAATATATCCATGGGACGGTAGTGGAAGCTGATCTGTCCGCGCGGCCGTTCCGCCTGAAAGTGGACGGCGAATGGCACGAAACACGCACGTTGATCATTGCCTCCGGCGCCTCGGCCCGTTGGCTGAATCTTCCGAACGAACAGAAACTGATTGGCCACGGCGTCAGCTCCTGCGCCACCTGCGACGGGTTTTTTTATCGCGGCAAGAAGATCATGGTGGTGGGCGGCGGCGATTCCGCCATGGAAGAGGCCAATTTCCTGACCCGGTTCGGCGAAGAAGTTGCGCTGGTTCACCGGCGCGATGCATTTCGCTGCTCCAAAATCATGCTGGAGCGCGCCCGCAAGAATCCGAAGATCCAATTCCTCACCAACACCGTGGTGGACGATATCTACGATGCCGGCCAACACATCGTCAATTCGGTGAAGCTCCGCAATTTGAAAACCGATGAGACCTGGATTCGCGACGTGGACGGATTCTTCGTCGCCATTGGCCACATCCCCAACACCAAACCATTCGAAGGTCAGATCGAGCTTGACGCGGACGGCTACATCATCTCGAAGGGCGGCGCGCGCACCAGCGTGACGGGTGTGTTTCATGCCGGCGACGTACAGGATCGCTCGTATCGCCAAGCCATCACGGCCTCCGGCGCCGGATGCATGGCCGCCATCGAGGCGGAGCGGTTTCTGGAAGCGGAAGGGCATTAGAAATCAGCCAGATCCCCGCGATCACGGACACCTTTCGGGCTGCCTCACATTAAATTCTTAAATTCCCAGAGATTGGGCCGATGAGAAAGATGCTGAGGCAATGCCGTGACCGTCCTGCTTTTAGTCGACGATGATGAAATGAGCCGCGAAGGGATAGGAATTCGGCTGACACGGCTGGGATACACAGTGATAATGGCGGCTGATGCCAAAGAAGGAATCGAAGGGCGCGCTCCGAATCGCCCGACCTTATCCTTAATGGATTTGGCCATGCCTCAAATGGACGGCTTCGAGGCTACCAAACGGCTCAAGGCCGATAGCAAAACCGCTCACATTCCTATCGTTGCGCTTACTGCACTCAAGACGGCCGAGGACGTCCAGCGCGCACATCAGGCCGGTTGTGACAGCTTTCACACCAAGCCGGTGAATCTGACCAGTCTGCATACCAAGATCCGCGGCCTGGTTTCGACTGCAGTGCATCGATAGAGCACCGGCTCGCCGTCAAATTTCCGGATAGAACTCGAAGAAGGCATCCAGCGATTGCATCAATTGCTTGCGGATCTGGTCCTCACCACCCTCGATCAGATGCATGCTAACGTGCATCTTCTTGCCGTTCTTCAGCGTAATTTCCGAATCCTTCACCTCTTCCAATTCATCTGCAGGAAGAAGGCGCATACCGTAGATGAGCGCCAATTTGGCCATGCTTCATTCTACCCGTCCAACGCGAGCGTCAATCAGCGGTAAAATGGAGGAACAAACCAAGCCGCTTAAGCGTATCTATCCGCAAGCGGTGGTGTCGGCGAAACATGAAATCGGCAGCCGAGTCGAGTGAACGGGGCGCCCACAATACCAGTTCGTCTACCGGCGAGCTGACGCCGGAACTTGTCCGGGCGACTCTGGACAAAATCCTCTCCAGTTCTGGTTTCGCTAACGCCGAGCGCTTGACGCGCTTCCTCCGATACACGGTGGAAGAAACGCTCAACGGGCAAACCGACAAGCTGAAAGAATCGCTGCTGGGTATCGACGTCTTCGGACGAAAACCTACCTATGATCCGCGCGTGGATGCGGTAGTCCGCACTGAAGCGGTGAAGCTGCGGGCCCGGCTTCGCGATTATTACGAATCGGAGGGCCGTGAAGATGAGATCATCATCGATCTGCCCAAGGGCGGTTACATTCCCGCGTTTCGTTTTCGTGAGAAAGAGCCTGCGGAACCGGCCACGCCGGTGCAGGTTGAGGTTCACAAGACTCACGAATGGAAGACGATGAATGCGTTCGCAACTTTACTGGTTCTAGCAGTGCTCGCGGCTTCGATCTATCTCTTCGTCCGGGCAAAAGCGCGCACTGCGGACGCTCGACCCGCCGAGTTGTCTTCCATCGCGGTGTTGCCCTTCGCGGATTTGAGTCCCGACAAAGATCAGGAGTATTTCTGCGACGGCATGACGGAGGAGATCATCGACGCCCTTTCGAAGATCGGCGGCATCCGCGTGGTGGCTCGAACGTCGTCGTTTGCCTTCAAGGGAAAGCAGCAGGACATCCGGGAGATTGGGAAGAAGTTAAATGTCGCCGCCGTGCTGGAGGGTAGCGTGCGCAAGGACGGCAACCGCCTGCGAGTGACCGCGCAGTTGAACAGCGTGGCGGACGGTTACCATCTGTGGTCGGAAACGTATGAGCGCGAGTTGAAGGACGTGTTTACGGTTCAAGACGAGATTTCCCGCGCCATTGTGAATACGCTCCAGTTGAAACTCTCAGGCCGCGCAATACAGCCGAACTCATCGCCAGAGAATGTCGAGACCTATGAGCTGTACCTACAGGGCCGCTACCACTGGAGCCGCTGGAGGACCGAGGGCGCCGAACAAGCCATTCACTATTTTGAAGCGGCCATCCAGAAAGATCCCAACTATGCGCCGGCCTACGCGGGTGTCGCCTATTCGTATTGCTGGTTAGGATTCTTTGGCGCCCTGCCACCGAACGAGGCCATGCCGAAGGCCAGACAGGCTGCTGAAAAGGCTCTCTCGCTGAATGATTCGCTCGCTGCGGCCCACACGGCGCTCGCTTACGTGAAGGCGCTCTATGACTTCGATTGGCCGGTGGCGGAGCGTGAGTTCAAGCGCGCCATTGAACTCAACGCCGGGGATGCGGACGCGCATTTTGGCTATGGCATCGCGTATCTTGCGCCGCAAGGACGCATGGACGATGAGGTGCATGAAATGCAGATCGCGCGCGATCTGGACCCGCTTTCACCCGTCCAAGCCAATTATCTTGGCTTAGCTTATCAATTTGTTGGTAGACGGGCGGACGCCATCGCCCAGTATAAGAAGGCCCTCGACCTGGATCCTAATTTCGTGGAGGCGCGCCTGCATCTTGCCAACGCCTACCTCGATCCAGGGAGGTTCAAGGACTTTTACGCGGAGCTCGACCGTGCACAAGCCATATGGGCCGACAGCAGGATCGACCCGACGCGTGCATTCGGGCTGGCCCTGGAAGGCCGTAAGGCGGAAGCGATCGAGTTGCTCCACAAGTGCGAGAAGCCTGGGCCGGGCGTATTCGTGCAGTCGACGTATATCGCCAATGTGTACGCAGTTCTCGGCGCCAAAGAGCAAATGTACGCGTGGCTCGACAAAGCTTACGCCGACCGCGACGGCATGCTGGTCTATGCGAACAAGCAAGGCTGTTACCGGCCCTACCGGTCTGAGCCGCGGTTCCTAGCCTTGGAGCGAAAATTGGGAGTGCCCGCGGCGCAGTAGCTTCGCCGATCCGGCTATGTAGCCAAACGCGACAGGCGTGTCTACAATTCCAACACTCATAAGATTGGCGTTCCATGCTTCCTGTAGAAAAACTCTACAGAAGTGTCCTACATCGAGCCGCTAATTAATAGAAAACAGGATAGTTATATTCGGTCACCCGATTGCCCCATTGAGTATCGGAGGTGACTTATGATTTGGATGTCGCTGGTTATCCTGACATTCTTCTCCGGCGTGCTGGTGGACTATCTGCTTCAGCGAAGCCGGGTGAAGATCGCAGTTATCGAGGCCACGCCGGTCCGCGCTGCGCCTGCAAACGAGGCGGAACTATCGCCCAGGTACGTGGAAGGTTTTTTGGTGCCGGAGGGAATCCGGTATCATCCTGGTCACATGTGGTTGAAGAGCGAATGGCGGAACTCAGCTCGCGTTGGAGCTGACGAGTTTGCAGCTAAGCTGGCGGGGAATATAGACAAAATCGATTTACCCAAGCCCGGTCAATGGTTCCGGCAGGGGCAAACGTTATTGAAACTTCACCGCAACGGTGAAACCGCAACCATGCTTTCTCCCATTGAGGGCGAAGTAGTCGAAGTAAACCGCGAGGTGCTGAACAACCCATCGCTTCTTCGCAGCGATCCCTATGGCAAGGGCTGGTTGGTTAGCGTACGCGTCTACGACGAACTGAGTCCTTGGCGCAATCTGTTGCCAATTAACCTGGTAACCAATTGGATGAAGGACGCAGTTACGCGCCTATACGCGAAGCAGCCTGCGCTGGTTCCCGTGGCCGCCGATGGCGGCAGGCCCGTGGAGGATCTCCTCAGCGGTGTCCCGGGCGCGGAATGGCAAAAGACCACGGCGGAATTCTTCCTGCCGTGATTGGATCGAAGATTGCACGTAAACTGGATACTCTTGTGCCGGCCTGTAATTAACCTACTGTGCCAGAGGAAGATCGGCTCGGGATTGGAGTGGCCGATCTCCCCGGCGTGGGTTAGGAGAGCCACTTATGAGGCGCCTGAAGCGGGGAATCGCCACTAAACTAGGGCTGTGCCTGGTGGTGAGCACAGCCACGATCTTCGGAGTGTACGGGTACTGGAGCCTGCAACTGCAGCGTCGCGGGTCCGAGGAGTTGATCTTGCAGGGCGCCGACCAAGTCAGCGATCTCATCAAGAACAGTACCCGGTACCAGATGCTGGAAAACGATCGAGAAGGGCTTTATCAGACCATCCGAAGCATCGCGCGCGAACCCGGGATTGAACGGCTCCGGATACTCAATAACGAAGGTCGCGCCATGTTCTCTACAGATCCAAGGGATCTGGGGTGCGTGGTAGACAAGAGCGCGCCTGGATGTTGTATTTGTCATTCCGAGGCCAACGCTGCAGGGATGCTCAACCAAAGGGGTCGAGTAAGCATCTTTACGAACGCTCAGGGAAAGCGCGTCATGGCCGCTCTGCGGCCGATCGAGAATGAAGCATCTTGTTCGAACGCTGCTTGCCATGCCCATCCGGCGTCGCAAAAGGTTCTCGGCGTGGTGGACGCGCAGTTGAAGCTGGACCAAGCGGACGCGCTGGCCGCCAAGCTTCAGGCGCTGCTGGGTCGTTTCATGATGGCGGCCGTAGTGCTGTTATGCCTGGTGAGCGGCGCATTTGTATGGGCAGTCTTGTACCGGCCAATCCAGGATCTCATCAAGGGCACCAGCCGCGTGGCCGGAGGGGACTTGGGTTACCGGTTGACCATCCGGTCGCAGGACGAACTCGGCGACGTGGCCGAATCCTTCAATAAGATGACAGCCGACCTGGCCGAGGCCCGCGGCCGATTGCTGGAGCAGACTCAAAGCGCTCTGGCGCGAGGCGAGCAAATGGCCTCGCTCGGCAAACTGGCCGCAACGGTAGCGCACGAAGTCAACAATCCGCTGTTTGGTATTCTCACTTTCGCGCGGTTGTGCTGGAAGGCGGTGGCTGAATCCTCCATCGATGAGGAGTTGCGGAAGCCTCTGCTGGAGCAACTCGATGTCATCACGGTGGAGAGCCGCCGTTGCGGGGAGATCATGCGCAACCTGCTCACATTCGCCCGGCAGGCGCCGCTCCACCGCGGACTGAACGATCTGAATGAGTTGGTCACAAGGGCCGAGCGGCTGATGCGTCACCAGTTCGAAATCCAGGGTGTGGAGGTGGAAACGCACCTCGCGCCCGATCTACCGTCTGTGGAATGTGATGCGGGACAGATCCAGCAAGTGATTCTAGTGCTGCTGGTGAATGCGTCCGAAGCGATGCCCAGCGGCGGTTCGCTCCACATCGAAACCGAACGCGTGCCGGCGGAGCAAGCTATCCGGCTGCGTGTGCGAGATACCGGACCGGGCATCCCGCGTGACGTGCAACCGCACATTTTTGCGCCGTTTTTCACCACCAAGGAAGAACGGCAGAGCACGGGGTTGGGACTGGCGGTTGCCAAGAGCATTCTCGATCAGCACGGTGCTTCGATAGAAGTGCACTCAAGCGAAGGAGAGGGCGCGGATTTTGTGGTTACGCTTCCGGTCCAGCAGAAAGTGCAGTTGGTGGAAACCGAGGCCATCGCATATGGGCATCCCAACTAAAGGCAGAATTCTGATCGTAGATGATGAATTGGTGGTGCGCGAGTCACTGCTGCGTTGGTTCAAGTCGGAGGGTTACGAGTCCTACGCGGCGGCCAGCGCGCGCGAGGCGCTGGAAGTGGCTGACCACAACTGGGACCTGGCGCTGGTGGACATCAAGATGCCCGGCATGGATGGCCTCGAATTGCAGGAGCGCCTGAAAGAGGCCGATCCCGATTTGGTCATCATCATTATGACCGGCTACGCCAGTGTAGAAACCGCTGTGCAGGCGCTGAAGCATGGCGCTTACGACTACCTGGCGAAACCAGTGGATCCGGACGCGCTGGTCCACATGGTTCAGAAGGCGCTGGAGCACCGGCGTACGCGGCGCGACGTTGCGAGGCTGCAGGAAACGCTCAGCGCGGTCTTCCCCAATTCCACTCTGGTGGCCAAAAGTCCGGGCATGAAGTCGGTGTTGGATATGATCGAGGTGGTCGCTCCCAGTGAAGCGACCGTGCTGATCACGGGGGAAAGCGGCACCGGCAAAGAGGTGGTGGCGCGCGCGATTCATGCCGGCAGCCCGCGGCATTTAATGCCCCTGGTGACCATCCACTGCGGGGCGCTGTCGGAGACCCTGCTCGAAAGCGAACTGTTTGGCCATGAACGCGGTGCGTTTACGGGCGCGCAGTTCCGCAAGAAGGGCAAGTTCGAGGTGGCTGATGGCGGCACGGTATTCCTGGATGAGATCGGCGACATCAGCCTGAAAACCCAGTCCGATCTGATGCGCGTGCTGCAGGAGAAAGAGATTGTACGGGTCGGGAGCACGCAACCCTTCCACGTGGATTTCCGGTGTATCGCAGCCACCAACAAGGATCTGGAGCCGCTGATTGAGGCACACACTTTCCGGTCGGATCTTTATTACCGCCTGAAAGTTGTAAGCTTGCACCTGCCTCCGCTGCGGGAGCGGCGCGAAGATATTCCGCCGCTGGTGGACAACTTCATTCGCAAGTTCAGCACCGCTATGAACCGGCCCGAGATTCCTCGAGTCGCACCGGAGGCGATGGATTTGCTACTGCGTCATGACTGGCCCGGAAATGTTCGGGAGCTGGAGAACGCGGTAGAACGGGCGCTGGTGGTGGGGCGTGGCCCGGAAATCAAGCTGGCCGATTTCTCCTTCCCGTGGCAAACCGCCGGCACTCCCAACGGGCGCACGCTCGAGAACGTGGAGCGCAGCCATATCGAGCAGATTTGGAGCGAGTCCGGAGGCAATCACTCGCAGGCTGCGCGGATTCTTGGGATTGATCGCACCACGTTGTACAAAAAACTGAAACGTTACGGCCTGGAGGGATGACTGGGGTGTGATGATAGAGCTGGTCGCGGTAGGCGAAGCCGTACAGCCTCGCCGGCTGAATGCGCTGGCGTTGGAATTAACCCGCATCTTCAAGGTTCCCTGTCAGGTGCGAGCGGGCGTCGTCGATCCAGCACCAGCTCGTGATGACACCCGCCAGCAGTATCGCTCCACCACGATTCTGGACAGACTGCGTTTGCTTAACTTACCCAATCGCACTCGCTTGCTGGGCGTGGCGGCTGTAGATTTGTTTGTGCCCATTTTTACCTTCGTATTCGGCGAGGCGGAAGTGGATGGACACTGCGCCCTGGCTTCAACATACCGTTTGGAGGAAGAGCGGTACGGGCTTCCGGCAAATGAAGAAAAGCTGCGCGAGCGGTTGACTAAAGAGGCGGTTCACGAGCTGGGTCACACGTACGGGCTCCGGCATTGCGACGACTGGCAGTGCGTGATGGCGTCCAGCCACTCGGTGGAGTTGGTGGACGTCAAGCAGGCGGAGTTCTGCGAAGAGTGCGCAGCAGTGGTGCGGGAGTTTACGCGCGTGTGAGACCAGTGCTCGCCAATGCCGCCACGCGCCCGGCGCCGAACAAAGCGGTCTTATCGTTAGTAATCACGCGCACCGGAACGTTAGACAGCAATGATTGAAAGCGCCCCTTCGCCGTGAATGCCTTCATGAATGTTCCGTCTTTGAGTTTCGCGATAATCTTCGGCGCAATACCGCCGCCGATGAATGCGCCGGCCGTGGCCACCACTTTCAGCGTCAGGTTGCCCGCCTCAGCGCCGTAGATGGAGACGAAGATATCCAGAGCTTGAACCGCAATGCCGGCGCTCGCTGCCAGCCCTGACTTCGCGATCGCAGCCGATGGATCGCCGGTCTTGATTTCGCCGGCCAGCCAACTTGGTTCCTCGGCGCGCTTGATATCTCGCAGAAACTCGTAAATGTTGTGCAGTCCGGGACCAGAAAGCACACGCTCGTAGCTGACATGCTCGAAGCGTCCGAAAAGATAACGGAGCAGATCCATTTGGATTTCGTTGGTGGGCGCGAAATCGCAATGTCCGCCCTCGGAGGGAAATGGCCGGAACCCTCCGCCAGCTTCGGCCAACAGGCCTGCTTCGCCCAATCCCGTGCCGGCGGAAATCAACACGCGGTTTCCAGTGGGGCTGGGCGTCCCTTGATTCAGCACGACGAAGTCGGATTCCTGCAGCAGGACGATGCCGTGCGCATTGGCGAACAGGTCGTTGATCAGATCCACTCGATCCAGGCTTAACTCTTGGGCCAGATGGCGCGAATCCACCACCCAAGGCAGGTTGGTGGTTTCCACGCGGCCATCCACTACGGCGCCTGGCAATCCGAACGCGGCGGCTTGAACCTTTTGATTGTGTTTGGCCAGATATTTCCGCACAATTTCCGGCAGTCCGCTGAACTGCGGACTTGGGAACACTTCGATATCCAGCGGGCTCAGGCGATCGGGGGTTCCATCGAACAAAGCCAGCCGGGTATTGGTGCCGCCGATATCGCCGGCCAGTATCATTCGCAAAGGCTCCAGTGGCGGCGATCTTTCGAGAGCAGTTCCTCGGCTTCGGGCGGTCCCCAGGTTCCGGCGCCGTAATTGGGGAAGCGGCGCGGCGGCAAAGCCTCCCATACATCCAGGATAGGAGCCACCACGTGCCAGGCAGCTTCCACCATGTCGGAACGCTGGAACAGCGTGGCGTCGCCCAGCATGCAATCGTACAACAGACGTTCATAACCGGTCTGTGGCGTGGCATTGAAGTAGTCGCCGTAATTGAAGTTCATGTTGACCCCGCCGATCTGAACCACCGGTCCGGGAATCTTGGCGCCGAAGCTGAGCGAGATGCCTTCGTCGGGTTGGAGATGCAGCACCAGGCGATTGGGCTCCAGCCGGTCCACCGCGGTCCGGCGGAACAACATAAAAGGCGCACGCTTGAACTGGATCGAAATTTCGGTGGCGCGCTTGGGCAAAGATTTGCCGGTGCGCAGATAGAAAGGCACATCCGCCCAGCGCCAATTGTCGATGAAGAGCTTCATCGCGACGAAAGTCTCAGTGCGGGAATCGGGCGCCACCATGGGCTCGGAGCGATAAGGCGCTATCTTGGCGCCCTTCACCAGGCCCTCGCCGTATTGGCCTCGGACGGTGCGGGTCAGCACCTCTTCGTCCGTCATGGGCGTCAGAGCTTTCAATATTTTGGCCTGCTCGTCGCGAACCACGTCGGCGTCAAAGGAGACAGGCGGCTCCATGGCGGTGAGCGAGATGAGCTGGAAAATGTGGTTCGGCACCATGTCGCGCAGCGTTCCGGCCTTGTCGTAGTACATGCCGCGCTGCTCTACCCCAACCGTTTCGGCCACGGTGATCTGGATATGGTCGATGTAGCGGCGGTTCCATATTGGCTCGAAGATACCGTTCGAGAATCGGAAGACCAAGATATTCTGGACGGTCTCTTTGCCCAGGTAGTGGTCGATTCGGTAAATCTGTTTTTCATCCAGTACCTGGCGGATTTCTTTGTTGAGCGCGCGCGCGGAGTCGTAATCGCGGCCGAAGGGTTTTTCGATGATCACCCGCCGCCAGCCTCGGTCTTCATTCACCAAACCCGCCGCACCCAACTGTTTGACCACCACCGAGAAGAAGCTGGGCGAGGTTGCCAGGTAATAGAAGTAATTCCCGCGCGTGCCATGGTCTTTGTCCACCTGGGTCAGAAGCTGGTCTAATTCCTGGTAAACCTTGGGGTCGTCGAAATCGCCGGAGATATAGTAAATGCGGCGTGCGAACCAATGCCACAGATCGGGGTCGACCTTGGTGGTGGCGAAGTCGCCGATTTCCTTGCCGATCATGTCTTGGAACTGCTCGCTGCTCATCTCGTTCCGGGCGATGCCGACCACGGCGAATTCCTTGGAAAGCAGGTTGTCCTTCGCCAGGTTGTAAAGCGCGGGAATGAGTTTGCGCTTGGTGAGATCGCCGGATGCGCCAAAAATCACCATGACGCAAGGATCGCCGGGGCGGCCGGCGCCGGTGCTGGGTACTGTCACAACAGTTTCGTCTGCCACCTGCATTTTCTTAGCTCTCCTAGTCTGACGTGGCGCACGCCCCAGGCGTGCCGCGTTCACACTCGTGTGAACGCCCTGAACTCATCCAAACACGGTGTTCGCAAGAGTGCGAACACGGCACGCAAATGTGCGTGCGCTACTAACCGCCGGAGGCGCGTTCCACGTGGCCCCCGAATTTGTTGCGCATCCCTGACAGCATTTTTTCCGCAAAAGTGTGTTCCTGACGCGAGCGGAAGCGCGTGAACAGCGAGGACGACAACACATCGCACGGTACGGCTTCTTCAATGGCGGCCATGATAGTCCAGCGTCCCTCGCCCGAGTCCTGCACCGTCCCTGTGAATCGCGTGAGGTTGGGATCTTCGGTGAGGGCCATGGCAGTCAGATCCAGTAACCACGATCCCACCACGCTTCCACGGCGCCAAAGTTCCGCGATATCGGTAAGATCGAGGTTGTACCGGTGATCCTCGGGCAACTCCTTGGAAGTGGCGTTCTTCATGATGTCGAAGCCCTCCCCATAAGCTTGCATCAAACCATACTCGATGCCGTTGTGGACCATCTTCACGAAGTGACCGGCGCCGGACGGGCCGCAATAGAGGTAACCTTGCTCGGCGGTGCTCTTTTTGCCTTCGCGTCCGGGAGTTGGAGCAGTCTCACCCACGCCGGGCGCAAGGGTCTTGAAGATCGGGTCCAGACGATCGGCTGATTCCTTCGATCCACCGAGCATCATACAGTAGCCGCGCTCGATTCCCCACACGCCGCCGCTGGTGCCGACGTCCATGTAGTGCAATCCCCGTTCCTTCGTTATTTTCGAGCGGCGAATATCGTCTTTGAAATAGGAGTTGCCGCCGTCGATGATGGTGTCGCCGGGCTCCATCAGGCCAGCCAGTTTCAGAACCGTACTTTCGGTGGCGTCGCCCGAGGGCACCATCACCCAGGCCGCGCGCGGCTTGGTGAGTTTCTGGACGAAGTCCTCCATGGAGGTGGCGCCGGTAGCGCCTTCCGTTACCAGGCCGCTGACGTTGGCGGGGTTCAGGTCGAACACTACGCACTGGTGTCCGCCTCGCATTAAGCGGCGCACCATGTTGGCGCCCATCCTACCCAGACCGATCATTCCGAGTTGCATAGTTGCTCCCTTTTATTAGTCGCCGTGGGGCAAGTCTCCGACTTGCCAGGTCACGCGTTATATCAACTTCGCCAAAGTTGCCAGGCCGTTTTCGACATCTTCCAAATGGACGCGCAGGGCGCGGCGGTTGCGTTCGGCCAGCACCTGGAAATCGCCGCGGGCCTGCGCCGCCTTCACCACACCGAAAGTATACTTCTGGCCGGGTACCGCAAGGTCGGCCTTATCGTTGCAGGTGACCTGGAGGAAAACGCCGGAGTTGGGGCCGCCTTTGTATGCCTGGCCGGTGGAATGCAGAAAGCGCGGGCCAAATCCGAGACAGGTTGCGACGCGTTTCTTGTCGCGCACCGCGGTACGAATATCCTGCAGCGTCTTTTCATGGCCTTGATTCATTTCCACATAGGCCAGCAGCGCGAAATAATCTCCGGCCTTGATCCGGCCCAGGTGCGCGCGAAGATAACCGGCCAGCGTTTTATCGTTACCCGCTGCGGCTGCGAGCGCGGCCGCGTTCTTTTCATCGGTGAACAACTGAATGCCGTTCTCGGAGAGGATGGGCGATTCCGGCGGCAGCGATCCGCTCTTCTCATATTCAGTAGTGAGCTTTTTGGTTGCGATTTTGCTGGCTTCGACGTCTGGCTGATTGAAGGCGTTGATGCCGATCACGGAACCCGCCACCGCAATTGCGAATTCCCACCGGAACATTTCCTGACCGAGGTTGTATGTGTCGGTTAGGGCTATCCGAATCACCGGATGGCCGGCCTTCGCCAGTGCGTCCGCCGCGGCGTCCTGCGCCGCATCCGCCCCATTTTCCAGGCGGATGTACGCGAACACGCGATCGTTGCCATATACTTCAGGCGCTCCCAGGCGCTCACGATCTACCGGGATAATACCCTTGCCTTCCTTACCACTGGATTCGGCCAGCAATTGTTCGAGCCACGCGCCGAAATCCGAAATCCCTGGTGATGTGATGAGCGTCACTTTGTCGCGGCCGCTCTTTGCCGCTAAGCCGAGGATCAGCCCCAACTGCGCTCCGGGATTCTTGTCGACAGGCAGACAGGAAGAGCAGGAGATGGCCATGACATCGGCCTGGTCCAGAAACTTCGGGGCGTCAATGCCCATCACGGCCGCCGGGACCATTCCGAAATCCGAGAGCGCCGAATAGCGGCCACCGATGCTCGGAACGCCGTGGAATATGTGACGGAAACTATCGGCCTGGGCTATTTGCTCGAATTTTGAGCCAGGATCGGTAATGGCTATGAAGCGGCTGCCGGCTTTGTCGGCACCCACCACCTGCTTGACCCGTTCGAAGAAATACTGCTTGAAGATGTTCGGCTCGAGCGTCGAGCCCGATTTGCTGGAGACGATGAAAATGGTGTTGCCAATGTCAATTTTGTTTTCGAACGCCTTCACCTGGGCGGGATCGGTGGAATCCAGCACGAATAGCTCAGGGTACCCATCGATTTTTCCGAAAGTCATTTTGAAAACTTCCGGACACAGGCTGGATCCGCCCATTCCAAGTAGCAGAGCGTTCTTGAAACCCGCAGCTTTCACATCTCGCGCGATGTCGGCGAAATGTTGCTGGTTTGCTAGCTGATCCTCGGTGATCCCCAGCCATCCCAGCCAGTTTCCCTCGTCCGATCCGGTCCACAGCGACGCATCGCGAGCCCACAGCCGGCGAACCTTGCCCGCCATTTTCCAATCCTCGATTGCTTCTTGAAACTGCGCGTTGAGCTCAGCCGGCAAGCTATAGGTTTGCGGATCCACTTCGGCCTTCGACGCATACTTGCATTTGGCATCCACCGTGTTCAGCAATTTGTCAAAAGGCTCGGCGAACAGCTTGACGGCCTGCGTCACCAGGTCGTCAGTGACTTTCTTCATCGAGACGCCGACCGCCTCCAGCGTCTCCATGGTGTCGTGCGCCTGGTCAAGATCGGCCTCCAGGCTGGCCTTCGGTTTGCCATGCTCGCGGAATGCATCGAAAGTTGCGGGCGGAATGGTGTTGACGGTATCGGGTCCGATCAGTTCCTCAACATACATCACATCGGAGTAACTCGGGTCCTTAGTGCTGGTGCTGGCCCATAACAGGCGCTGCGTCTGTGCGTTCTTCTTAGCCAATGCCGACCATTCGGGGCCGGCGTAAATCTCTTTATAACGCTGGTAGGTGAGCTTGGCGTTGGCGATGGCCACCTTGCCCGTCAGGCTCTTGAGTAAAGCCTGCTCCTTGGGATCGGCGGAACTCTTCAGCTTGGCCTTCAATATAGAATCCACCATGCTGTCGATGCGGCTGATGAAGAAGCTGGCCACGCTGGCCACATGCTGCGGATCGCCGCCCGATGCCGCGTAGGTGTTCAATCCCGCGATGTAAGCTTGCGCGACCTTTTCGTACATCTCCTGCGCGAACAGCAGCGTGACATTGATGTTGATCCCCTCGCTGATGCATTGCTGGATGGCCGGAATTCCCTCCAGCGTGGCCGGAATTTTGACCATGAGGTTGGGGCGATTCACGGCCTTCCACAGACGGCGGGCGTCCTTAATGGTGCTCTGGGTGTCCTTGGCCAGGAAGGGGGAAACCTCCAGGCTGACGTAGCCGTCGCGCTTCTTGGTGCGGTCGTAAACCGGGCGCAGAGTATCGGCTGCGTCCTGGATGTCCTGGATAGCCAGAATCTCGTACACTCCCATGGCGTCCAGGTCCTTGCGCTTTTGCAATTCGAGCAGAGCATCGGTGTAATCGGTGCTGCCGGTGATGGCTTTCTCGAATATGGCGGGGTTGGAGGTGACACCACCCAGGCCGTCTTCGTCGATCAAGCGCTTCAGTTCGCCGCTCGAGATCAGGCTGCGCCGAATGTAATCCAACCAGACGGATTGGCCGTACTTGGTCAGCTCGCGAATGGGGTTCACGGTCCTGGGGGCGATAAGTGTGGGGACGCTCATTCTTTCCTCGTTTCTGGTTTCTAGTTTCTGGTTTCTAGTTTCTGGTTAGCGGTACCCGCTTGTATATTGTTTCACGAACGAGGAACCAGAAACCAGGAACCAGAAACCTTTTTTTAACTAGCCGTGCGCTTCTATGGCCTTAACTTTATTCAGGCGGCGAACGTGGCGCTCCTCGCGGGTAAATTTCGCGCCGGCGAATGCCCGGACGCACTCTTCGGCCAACATCGGGCCGATGACGCGGGAACCCAACACCAGGACATTCATGTCATCATGCTCCACTCCCTGGTGCGCCGAATAGCTATCGTGACACAAACCGGCGCGGATTCCATGCAATTTGTTGGCGGCGACAGACGCGCCCACGCCGCTTCCACAGATCAGCACGCCACGGTCGGCACGGCCATCCAGAACCGCTTTTCCCACCGCTTCGGCGAAATCGGGATAGTCCACTGGATCGGCGTTCGAAGTTCCTACGTCCAGCACCTGGTCACCCAGCTCACTCAGGAATTTTGCCAGCGTGGTCTTCAATTCAAATCCGGCATGGTCGGAACCGATCACGGTGCGCATGTCTTATCGTCCTACTGCTTTGATGATCTCTTCCTTGGCTGCGGCTACCACGGCATCGGGAGTGAACCCGAATTTCTTTTGCAGTTCTTTCAGCGGCGCCGAGGCGCCAAATGTGTTCATACCGATGCTTCGATAGGCGTAGCGCTGCCAGCCAACTGTGGAAGCTTGCTCCACCGATACCCGCGCCCTCACATCCGGAGGCAGCACGCGATCCCGATATTCCTTGGGCTGATGATCGAACAATTCCCAGGATGGCATGCTGACCACGCGCGTCTTTATACCCTCGGCAGTCAGTTTTTCGTAGGCGTCCACGCACAGCGAAACCTCGCTGCCGGTTCCGATCAAAATCACTTCCGGCTCGCCGTCCAGCGCGTCCGCCAGCACGTAAGCTCCTTTGGCCAGGCCCGAAGCGGGCGCATACTTGGTGCGATCCAGAGTCGGCATATTCTGGCGGGAAAGAATCAAGCAGACCGGCTGATGCCGGAACTCCATAATCAAGCGCCAGGCTTCCGCTATTTCGTTCGCATCGCCCGGGCGAAGCACGGTGAGACCAGGGATGGCGCGCAACGAAATTAGTTGTTCCACCGGCTGATGCGTAGGTCCATCTTCGCCGACGCCGATGGAATCGTGCGTAAAGATGTAGATCACGGGAAGTTCCATCAGCGCGCTCAGGCGAATGGGCGCGCGCATGTAATCGCTAAAAATCAGGAAGCCTGAGCCGTACGGCCTGATTTTGGATGTCGACATGCCATTTAGGATGGAACCCATGGCATGCTCGCGGATGCCGAAGTGGAAATTGCGTCCCGCGTAATTGCCGGGACCGAAGTCACCCGCGCCCTCGAACGTGAGCCGGGTTTTGGTGGAGGGCGCAAGGTCCGCCGCGCCGCCGATAAGCCAGGGCACGCGCTGGGCGATGACGTTCTGCACTTTACTCGAAGCATCGCGGCCGGCCAGACCTTTTGCGTCTGGAGGAAAGAACGGAATGTCGCGGTCCCATTCGTCCGGAAGCCGCCGGTGCTGCATTTTAAAGAGCTGGTTCGCGAGCTCCGGAAACTCGCGGCTGTATTCTCCGAACTTCGTAATCCAGGCTTCGCGCAGCTCGTGACCGCGCTGCCCCATCAACTCCTCAAAGCGCTCATAGACGCCGTCTGGAACCAGAAACTTGGCGTCTTCCGGCCAGCCGTAGTTGAGTTTGGTGAGCCGGATCTCTTGTTCGCCCAGCGGTTCGCCGTGCGCGGCGCTGGTGTCCTGCTTGTTCGGCGCGCCATAGGCGATATGGCTGTCCACGATGATGAGCGTCGGCCGGTCCGTGGCGGCTTTGAAAACTTTGAACGCTCGCGACAGCATTTCCTGATCGTTGGCGTCACCCACGCGGGTGACGTTCCAGCCATAGCCGATGAAGCGCGTAGCCACGTCGTCGCTGTATGCCAGCGCAGTGTTGCCCTCAATGGTGATGTGGTTGTTGTCGTNNTTCCATCATGCAGCCATCGCCGGCCAGCGCATAGACGGCATAGTCGAACATCTCGAACCCCGGGCGGTTAAAGTGCTGCGCCATCCACTTGGCAGCGATCGCCATTCCGACACTGGTAGCCACGCCTTGCCCCAGCGGACCGGTGGTGGTCTCAACGCCGGAGGTCCAGCGATATTCCGGATGACCGGGACACTTGCTGTCGAGCTGGCGGAAATTCTTGAGATCCTCCAGCGGCACGCTTAGCTCGCCCAGCGTTTCGTACTCGGGATTGACGGCTTTCACCTTGGCCAGATGCAGCAACGAATAAAGCAGCATCGATGCGTGGCCAATGGAGAGGACGAAGCGATCCCGGTTCGGCCAGATGGGATCGTCCGGATCGAATCTCAGGAACTGCTGCCACAGGCAATAGGCGACAGGAGCCATCGCCATGGGGG
>PMUN01000234.1 GCA_003166875.1 Bryobacterales bacterium
GCCGCCTGCTTTCTGCCGCCTGCCGCCTGCCGCCTGCCGCCTGCCGCCTGCCGCCTGCCTTCTGCCTCCTGTTTCTCAAAACGGTTGCCCCAGTGAGAAGTGAAATTGAAAAACATTGATCCGCTGCACCGTTTGTGTCCCTCCGCCGTACAACAATTGGTTGATGGTTCCTTTGAATCCGAAGAAGCGTGGGGAATCGGGGCTCAGTGAGAAGTCGGCGCGGACGGGACCGATGGGAGTCCGGTAGCGGATGCCGAAGCCGAATCCCTGCACCCCGTAGTCAAAATCCTTGAGACCGTTCTGGCGGAAGCGGAGGCTGATCTTATCCACGCTGGAATAAACATTCCCCATGTCGTTGAATAGGGCGCCGCCCAGGTTGTCGCCAATGAGCGGGAAGCGCAACTCGAAAGTATTAAACAGCTCCGCGTCGCCGCCGATGGGGAAGCCCGTTTCCGTATCCCTGGGGCCGGCTTGGAAATCCGGGAAGGCGCGATCCGAAATCGAGCCGCCCGCGAAAAGCCGCTCCGCCAGTGGGATCTCCGGAAGGCCGGCGTAACGTTCGATCATTCCGAATGTAGTGGAACGGGCGAACACCAGGCTCTTGGTCAGTTGGTAATAGCTGGAGTTCTGGACGTTGAGCCGGCCGAATCCCGTCTGGGACCCGAAGGCGCCGGCAGCCAGCGCGAGGTCCACTGTAGTGTAGACGCCGTGATGAGCGTCCAGCGGATCGTCGCGGCGGTCGTGGATGAAAGTGGTAGAGAAAAATCCTACGCGCACCGGTTGCGAGAGTAGTGGAATCAGCTCGGGAGTTATGAGCGGCGTCCCCAGGATGTTGACTTTGCGGAATGTGTAGCGGTACTGAATGGAAAAAGCGCGCGTCAGCCTCTGACCCAATTGCACCGACCCTTCCTTGCGGAGCGACGAGAACGTACGATTGTCGTGCTCGCTATCGAACAACGCGGAAAACTGCAGGTTCAGGTTCGGATTTCCTTCAAACTGCGGCGCCAAATAGTTGGCCAGGACGCGTTGCTCCAGCGTCGAGATTCTGGTTTGCAGACTCACTGTATGGCCCAAGCCCAGAAAATTCAGACGGCTGACACCGAGCGAGATTCGAGGGCTAAATCCGGTAGTGCCGGCCGGCGAATCGAGCGACGTGATCCCTCCGCCAATGCGCCCGATCTCGGCTCCAAATCCAATGTTCGTCAAATACCGGCCGGCCTCCTCGAGCGAATAGAGCACATACTTGGTGGGCTCGTCGCCATCCGGATTCTGGATGGCCGTGTTCACCTTGGCGAAAATACCCAGGTCGTACAGGCGCAATTGACTGGTGTTGATCTGATTCTGTGAGAGCGGATCACCCGGCTTCAGGCTGATGCGATTTCTGACCAAATCGGGGTGCGTTCTTTCCAGGCCATTCACCAGCACATCGCGTACGTAGACGCGTTCACCCGGAGTAACCATGAACTTCAAGTCCACGCGATTTGGCTCCGCTGCATCGGTGGGTTTGAACTCAAACTTAGCCGCCGGATATCCATGATCGAAGTAGTAATCCAGGATGGTATCGCGGTCCGAACCGACATTGTAGTCGCTGTAGGGCTGCCCTTCGGTGGAATGCAGAACTGATCGCAAATGGGCCCGGTCGCCCTCCGGAACGCCCTCCAGGTCCAGCTTCGACACAAACCACTGAGGGCCTTCTTTCACTTCGATGGAGATGGCGATGTGCCCNNCGCTCCAGATATTGGCGGCTGTAGCGCCCGTGCCGGTAGCGGATCAGCGTCGCGGGAATAACATTGATCCGTTCTCGAATTGTCTCGTCGTCGAAATAGTGATTGCCGTCAATTTCGAGCTTGACGAGTTTGTGGAAGGGCCCGCGGTCCACGTCATAATCGATCAGCTCGTCCCCGTTGGGCGGAAGAGCGATGTTGTAGGTTACCCGGACATCAAAATATCCTTGGGTCTGGAAGTATGCAGCCAGGTCGCGCGTGCCTTCCAAGAGCAAATCCTTGTCCACGGACCGCTCCTCATAAATGGGCAATAGACTTCGCAATTTTCCACCCGAAAGTTTGGCGCCTCGTACACGCACAGTGATCAGCGGACCGCTATCGATAGCCAGCTCCGGGGTAACGGTGTTGGTGCTCGGATGATAATGCAACCTCACCAGCGACACCTTGGCGGCGAGACGGTCGTGTTTGGGATACCAGGAGCGGACGTTGTCGATCGCGGACTGCGTGCGGCTTTCGGTTACCGGCCTCCAACCGAACCAGCCAAACGGCCGCATAAACTTCGCGGATTTGATGATGCTCTCGAGGGGGCGATTCATCGGTCCGTTGGCTATGATGCCATCGTACTTGGCGCGCTTTTCAGGGTCGATCTGGAAATCGATTATGACTTGCTGCGTGGCATCTTCGAAGCTGGTTTGCGGTTTGACGGTCACGTTATAGAAGCCGTTGCGCTTCATAACGTCCACCAGGCGATCAACGCTGCGCTTTATTTCGTCAGGCGAAAACTCAGTGCCCAATTCCAATTTCGTTGCGATCGTCAACTGTCCCTGGTTAGGAGGTTCGGGCACGCCATTTACCCGGACGTTTCCTATGAAATAAGCCGGTTTGGTCAGGAATTTCAGCATCACGCCATTCGGCCCTAAAGTGGCATCCGCGGCAATATCGGCGTACTCGCCGGTTGAGTACAGGCGTTGAATAGCATCCTGGAGTTCCACGGCGCGCAGGGGCTGGCCAACGTGAATCGGCAGCAAAGCTCTGAGTCGATCGGCGTCGAGCGGCTGCTTCTCGGGATCGAACCGGATGTCCGCAATGGGCTTGCCTTCGTAGAGGTCCGCGCCAACTGCGCGAGGGATCCCGGTTAGAACGGCGAGCGCGGCGACACTGATCCGTAAGCCCAGCCGGGTCGACACTAGGGACCATCTTAACTCGGCTGGTACCATTTTGGTGTATGACCGCACGTGATAAGGAGCGTTACTCGCGCCAAATTGTGTTTCCGGGAATCGGAGAAACGGGACAGCAACGCTTATTGGACGCGCGGGTTGTGGTGGTGGGTTGCGGCGCGCTCGGTAGTTTTCAGGCCGGCGCTCTGGCCCGAGCCGGAATCGGTTATCTAGGGATAATCGACCGCGATTACGTGGAGCTGAGCAATCTCCAAAGGCAGTGGCTATTCGATCAATGCGACGTGGAGCAAGGGCTGCCAAAATCAATAGCGGCCGCCCGCCAATTGGCGGCTATCAATTCGGACATCCGGATTGAACCGGTTGTAGCGGATCTGGTACCCGGAAACGCGGACGACCTGTTAAGCGAATGCGACCTGATTCTGGACGGCACGGATAACTTCGAGACACGCTATCTCATCAATGATTACGCGGTGAGCCACGCCCGGCCCTGGGTCTACGGCGCAGCGGTGGGGAGCTACGGAATCTCGATGGCGGTGGTGCCGGGCAAGACGGCGTGCTTGCGATGCGTATATCCCGATCCCCCGCCGGGCGCGCAGCCGACCTGCGAAACTGCGGGCGTACTCGGATCCGTCACGGCCCTGATTGCAAGTCTACAGGTTAGCGAAGCGATCAAGATTCTGTGCGGGGCTGAGCCATCGCGGAAGATCACGACGGTGGACGTGTGGACGGGCGAGATCCGGCAGATCGCTGAGCCGGGGCCCGATCCGCAATGTCCAGCGTGCGGCCTGCGGCAATTTCCCTATTTGAATGGTGAGCGTCGCGCGCCGGTTAGTTTGTGCGGGCGCAATGCAGTGCAGATCCACGAGCGCGCCCGTCCGCTGGATCTCCGCGAGCTGGCCGAGCGACTGGCCCCGCTTGGCCTGGTGCGCGCGAATGAATTCGCGCTGCGGTTTGAAACCCCGCCTTATCTCCTTACGATCTTTCCCGACGGCCGGGCGATCGTGAAAGGGACCACAGACGTCGGTGTGGCGCGTAGTTTGTATGCGCGGTACATCGGGGGGTGAAGGGCGTCATGGAAGATTCCAAAAGCACCGGTCGCTCACGCTCGCGGTTCAGAAAAGAATGCCTTACCGAACCGTGAGCGTAAGCGACCGGTGCTTTTGATTTTTCAGGCTCCCGTGCGGCAGCCGATGCATGCAATATCACTCATGGCGCAGCGCTTCGAGCGGGTCCACGCGGCTGGCACGCAAGGCCGGCAACCAGCAGGCGAATAGGGCGATTGAGACCAATAGCGCGGTTACGGAGGCAAACGTAAACGCGTCGGTGGGCGTTACGCCGTAGAGCAGTGTCGCGATCAGCCGCGTGAGACCGAATGAGGCAGCGAGTCCCACCAGGATGCCTGCCAGGATCAGCGGCAGGCCTTGACCGACGATGAGCAGCAGCACTTGCGACCGATCCGCACCGAGCGCCATGCGGACGCCGATTTCATGGGTGCGACGCGTTACCGCATACGACATCACGCCGTAAACGCCAACCGTCGCGAGTAGCAGTGCGATGGCGGCGAAAATGCCCATCAGCCAACTCGTGAACCGGTTCCGCGCGGTCTGCTCGCCGATGCGCTCTGACATGGTCGCGACGTCGTAAATGGGAATTGTCTTGTCGACTTCGTGAATGGCGCTCCTCACCGCGGTTGACAAGCTGCCGGGATCGAGAGATGTGCGCACCAACAGCAAGATGTCGCGTTCTTGGTCCTGCAGCGGACGATAAATGTCCGGATCGGCGGTCGGATTATTCGGCAGACCGCGGTATTTCATTTCGCCTACCACGCCGATGATGCGGAGCCAGGGGTTCGAAGAGTTTGACTCTCCGTTCTTGATGCGTTTATCCAGCGGATCCTGCCCCGGCCAGAATCGCTTCGCGACGTTCTCGCTGACCACCACCACTCCCGCGTTGCCCATCATCTCTTCCTCGGAAAACGTGCGCCCGGCGACGAGCTTGGTGTGCAGCGCTTGAAAGAAGCCCGGCGTGACGCGATGGATGTATCCGCGGGGCCGGTTCTGAGCCGTTACGGGCGGCTGTCCCTCGGCGGTGTAGAAATTCGCATTATAGATGCCGCTCAGTGGCAGGTCGGTCGCGGCGGCGACGGTCTGAACCGAAGGTAAGGATCGGATGCGCTCCAGTATTTGCCGGATGGAGGACGCGGCGGGTGACGGCGCGCCTGGCGCCGGTTCGGGAACGCGATACCGGCTCACGGAAACGCACAGCAAATGGCCCGCATCGAAACCAGGATCGAGAGCGGTGATTGCCCGAAAACTACGGATCAGCAGGCCCGCGCCAATCAACAGCACCAGCGTGAGTGAAACTTCAGCCACTACGAGCGCGTTCCGGAAGCGTTGCGGCGCCCGACCCGCACTCACTCGTCCCGACGATTCCTTCAGCGCCCCATGCAAGCGGCCAACGCGAGAATGCACCGCGGGCGCGAGGCCCATCAGCACTCCGCACAGCAAAGATACGAGAACTGTGAACAAGGCCACCGGCGGATCGATGCCGGGACGAACAAAGCTGGGGAGCGTGACCGGGTTCGTAGCCATGAGCACCCGGACGCCAAAGAATGCGAGCAACAATCCTACGGCCGCGCCGATTAAAGCCAGCACGCAACTTTCTGTGACAAGCTGGCGCCATAAACGCAAGTTGCCGGCGCCCAACGCGACACGGAGAGCAATCTCGCGCTGCCGCGCCTCAGAGCGCGCCAATAACAAATTGGCGACGTTCGCGCAGGCGATCAAAAGCACGAAAGCTACCGCTCCCAACAAAGCCAGCGCCGCTGGCCGGATCTCGCCGAAAATCTCCGCGTCGAGCGGCGCCACTTCCACGCCGCGCGCTTCATTGGTCTTCGGATATTGCCTTTCGAGACTGCGGCAGATTGTATCCAATTCCGCTTGGGCCTCGGTGCGAGGCACACCAGGTTTCAATTTTCCAAGAACCGCCATTCCGCGATCTCCACGCTCGGCCAGATTCTCCGCCGAGCCAGACATCATAAATGGACGCCAAACCTCTGCGTCGTCCGAGAGTCCCCGGAATCCCGCCGGCATCACGCCCACCACAGTGTAGGTGCGGGCACTCATTTGGATGGACTTTCCAATGATGACCGGGTCCCCTCCATACCTGCGCTTCCATAGTCCCTCGCTGAGGATGACCACCTGGTTGCGCATGGGAACCTCGTCTTCGCTCGCGAGGAATGTGCGGCCCAGTACGGGCGCAACACCGAGCAGCGAAAAGTAGGACGCCGAAACGGACTCGCTGACCAAACGTTCCGGCTGGTCCTCCCCGCCAGTCAGGAATGAGCTAACCGGGTCATAGGCGGCCATATCCACGAAGGATTTGCTTTGCTTCCGCCAATCCACGAAGTCGGGATAGGATGCGCCTCGACGCTCCACATTCGCCCGCTTCACGTTGCCCCACAGTAGCGTGAGCTGCGAAGGATCGCGATACGGCAGCGGCTTCAGCACCACGGCGTTGACCACGCTGAATATCGCAATATTCGCTCCGATCCCAAGAGCTAGCGCAAATACTGCAACGCTGGTGAAGGCGGGATTCTTTCTCAAGGTGCGAAGTGCATAGCGAACGTCCTGCCAAAGGATCTCAATCGAACCGAAGGTCCACATTTCGCGGCATACCTCCTTGAGGGACGTGACGTTTCCAAAGCGGCTGCGGGCAATATTCCTCTGGTTGAGCATTTCAAGGTGAAAGCGCAGCTCGTCGTCCAGATCGCGATCCAGGCGCCGGCGCCAGAGCAAGGCCTTCACCCGATGCAGGAGGATGGACAGGCGTTCTCCCATAAGTCGCTTATGGGAAGTATAGCATGTGTCCGCGTAGGGCAAGCCTCCGGCTTGCCAAGGCACAAGCCGAGACTTGTGGTACGACTTGCGCTAAACTTTGGACAGAGAGGCGCGTGCTATGCGTCGAGTTCTACTGGCCGCTTTGATTTGTTTTTCGCCAACCTTCCCGGCGCTTGCGCGAAGCGGGGGGCACGGCGGCGGAGGTTCCCACGGAGGCGGAGGACACGCTAGCGGCGGGCGCAGTTCGAGCGTCGGCCATGCAGTCTCCGGCGGATACCGGGGTGGTGGTTTCAGCCGCCGGCCGGCATTCGGATACGGTTTCGGATTCCAGCGCTTTCCACGCATTTACGGAGGCCTCGGATATTACGGAGGTCTTGGATACTATGGTGGGTACTACGATCCCTACTGGTATTCTTCTCCAGACGCGTATCCATATTCTGGATACAATTCCGACTCCGGCTACGGTTACCCAACTGACCAGGCGCCGCCAGTGATCGTCAATCAGGATTTCCAAACCGGGCCGGCTCCCGCCCCGATGATGCGAGAGTACACGAATCCAGGTCCTCCGGCGCCTCCTGCAACTGTCCAGCGGAAATACGAGGAGCCCCTTTATCTCATCGCCTTCAATGACGGCGTTATCCGAGCCGTGCTGGCGTATTGGGTGGACGGCGTATCGCTGCACTACGTGACCCTGGAGCACGGGCAGAAGCAAGTCGCGCTGGCGTCTATCGATCGCGGACTGAGCGAGAGACTGAACGGCGAGCGCAACGTCCCGTTCCAGTTGCCGCGCTGACACAACAAAACTGTACAATCGAGTGGATGACTAGACGCACGCTCATGGGTACGCTCGCGGTGGCGGCCGCGGCGCAAGCGCAAAAGACGCCGAAGGAATGGAAGCCGAAGCTCGGAGTGCTGGGGCCGTTCACGGAAGCCAACGTTGAATTCGCCCGCCAGGAAGGCTTCACCAACATGATCCTGGGCGCGAGCCCGCACTCGGAGCTGGACGCCACTACCATCACCGACGAAAAGATCGAGCATGTGAAGGCGACGCTCGCCAAGAATCAGATGCATGTTTCAGCGCTCCAGTTGGCGCAGAACCACATTTCGCCCGACGCCACCCAACGCACGAAAGAAAACAACTATTTCCTAAAAGCCATCGAGCTGGCCGGAAAACTTGGTGTGCCATACATCGGAACATGCTCCGGCAAGGACACGCAGAAGTCGTTTCAGGGGCAGGTGGACGAAATCGTTCGCGTGTACAACGACAAATATTTCGCGGCCTGCGAAAAGAATCACGTAAAGATTCTGTGGGAACCCTGGCCCGGTGGTCCGAACCTCGCCACCAGTCCCGTCGGGTTTGAAACGCTGTTTAAGGGCTTCGGTACATCTCCGTATGTGGGGCTGCAATACGATCCGTCGCACCTGGTGTGGCAGATGATGGACCCCATTCAGACCGCGCGCGAGTTCGTGGACAAAATCTACGACGTGCATCTCAAGGACACCGAGATCCGTTGGGACGTGCTGCGCCGGGGTGGCATCAATCCTGTGAATCGCGCGCAATGGTGGGCGTATCGGCTGCCCGGACTCGGTTCCATCAACTGGTCTGAATTCTTCAGCGTCCTTCAAAGGGTGGGCTACACCGGCGCGATGAGCATCGAGCATGAGGACGCTCTGTACGGGGAAGACCATCCGGGTCCCGATTTCGGCGAAGACTACAAGACGGGTTTCAAGATGGGCCATCGCTATTTGCGGCAATACGTGCCGGATTGATCCGAGAAGCCGTTAAAAAATAGCAACGACCTTGAGGGAGTTCCCGATGGGCCTACTAGCACACCAAAGGTGATGAAGGCGCGCCGTAGCGAACGCACTCCTGCGTGCCGCGTTCACACTCATGTGAACGCTTGGGTTCCGTCGCCAACGGGTGTTCGCAGGAGTGCGAACACGGCACGCATCCGTGCGTGCGCTACAAGGGGCTTGTGTAGAATCGATTTTTTGGGCCCTTCTTCAACGGAGTTGATGTGTTTCGTGAAGAGCCCCGTGGACCCCGGTGCGTCGGAACAGGGAGTGCTTTCTGCCACACGTTGGTGGACTGAAGCAGTTTGCCGAGAGCGTCGGCGAACGTCTCCAGATCCTGTTCGTTGTTATAAAAATGCGGTGATACCCGCAGATGGCCGCGCCTGGCCGCTACCAGAACTCGCTGCTCCTTGAGCGCTTTCGCCAGCGCCGAAACATCGCGATTTTCGAATCGGGCGGCGACGATTGGTGAGCCACACAGATCCACCCGCGCTCCATGCCGGCGCACAATCTCGCGAGTCTTTTCAGCCAGGCTGAGCACGCGTTGCTCAATCACATCCGGCCCGATCTCCAGTATCAAATCGATGGCTGCTTCCATCGCGTAAATCACCGCAAAGGTAACCGAGCCGCCTTCGTATTTCTCCGCGCTTTCCGGCAGGTCGGGAACTCCGTGGTGCAGATTGTCGACGTTGCGCCAATCTCGATGGCTGCGCCAGCCCAGCACATTGGGGCGAAGCTGCTCCCGTAGCTGCGGACTCACGTACATGAACCCCGCGCCGTTCGGCGAGATCAGCCACTTATACGCGTGGACCGCGAGCATATCGGGTTGTATGCGGCGCACATCAAACTGCAACGCGCCCACGCTTTGCGTCCCATCGATGTAAAGCAGGACGCCGCGCTCTCGTAGGAATTTGGCGATCTCGGCCAGCGGCGGCGTGAAGCCGGTGTTGTAATTCACTGAGCTGATTGCAACCAGGCGCGTGCGCGCGTCCACTGAATCGTAGAAGCGCTCCCAGGAACATTCCACCATCGCCACGCCCAGGCGATCCAGCAAGCCAGGTGCGTAGAGGTTGTTGGGAAACTCATGCTCGAGCGTAAGAATGCGATCGCCCGGACGCCAATCTAAACCAGCCAGCAGGATTCCGAGCGCGCTGGACGCATTCGCAATGAAGGCGATGTCGTCCGATCGGCAATGGACAAGGCTGGCGGCTTTCTGACGCACCCGTTCCATGTCGTCATACCAGCTCAGGAAATCCCAGCAGGCCATTTCATCGCGGCGTGCGAAATGCCTGGCCACTGCTTCGGTGGAGCTGCGCGGCAACTGGCCGAACGTCGCCGTGTTCAGATAGGTCCAACTCCGGAGCGCCGGGAATTCGCCACGTACTGCTTCCCAATCCACGCTCATGCGCGCATTTTGGACGCCACAAACGCAGCGGCGTAGTCCTTGTCGACGTCCTCCGACGCTTTCGTCTTCCGATCGATGATCTCCACCTGGCCTTGCGCCAGCTTCTTGCCGACGGTAATGCGGTAGGGAATGCCGATCAGGTCGGCATCTTTGAACTTGACGCCGGGGCGCTCATCGCGGTCGTCCAGTATCGCATCCAGATCCATCTTGCGGCAGCTTTCGTAGATTTCCTGCGCGGCGGAACGTAGCGCGGCATCCGAGTAATTCACGGGCGTCACAACTACGTCGAAGGGAGCGATGGAAGGCGGCAACGCCATGCCGTCTTTATCGTGATACAACTCGATGGCGGCGCTTAATATTCGCTCGATGCCGATGCCGTAGGAACCCATAATTACTTTGATCTCTTCGCCGGCTTCGTTGAGCACGCGCAGGCCCATGGATTCCGAATAACGATATCCGAGTTTGAAGATATGGCCGATCTCGACGCACTTGATTAACGCGATGGCGCCGCCGCAGGTCAGGCAAGCGTCGCCTGCGGCCACTTGGCGCAGATCGAAATACTCGGCGTCGAAATCTTCGCCGGGAGTGACGTGCCGCAGATGATAGTCGTCCTTGTTCGAACCAGCGATCATGTTGCGGCGGCCTTTCAGAGCCTCGTCCACAATCACGCGCATGTTCTTGACGCCAACCGGTCCGAGCGAGCCGGCGTCGGCGCCGAACAATTGGCGGATTTCCTCCGGATGCGCCGGCCGGAATTCCGTAGCCTTCACCACCGAACTGAATTTTGTTTCGCTCAGCGAATGGTCGCCCCGTAAGAGCGCGAGAACAGGCTTGCCATCCGCAATCAGAACCAGGCTCTTCATCTGCGAGGACTCGGGCAGCTTTGTAAAAGCGGAGAGCTGCTCGATTGTTTTTTGGCCGGGTGTATGGAATTGCTCGGGCGTCAAATCGCCGTCGGGATCGGCTGCTGCGGGGGCCGTGGGACGCGCTGCCGCTTTCTCAAGATTAGCCGCGTAACCGCACGCGGGGCAGTTCACCACATAGTCTTCGCCCGCGTCCGACGCCACCATGAATTCGTGCGATTGCGAACCTCCCATAGCGCCCGAATGCGCCTCGACGACCATGTACTTCAAACCGCACCGGTCGAAAATCTTGCAATACGCGTCGTAATGCTTGTCGTAGGAGGCATCCAGGCCCGCAGCATCGATGTCGAAGGAATAGGAATCCTTCATGATGAACTGGCGGACGCGAAGCAGACCCGATTTCGGACGCGGCTCATCGCGAAACTTGGTCTGGATCTGATACCAGATCTGGGGGAGTTGCTTGTAGCTGCGCAGTTCGCCACGCGCGATGGAGGTCATCACTTCTTCGTGCGTCATACCCAGGCACAGATCGCGGCCGAAGCGATCTTTCAGGCGAAACAGATTGTCGCCCATGATCTCCCAGCGTCCGGATTCCTGCCAAAGTTCCGCTGGATTCAGAGCGGGCAGCAACATCTCCTGGGCGCCGATGGCGTCCATTTCCTCGCGTACAATGCGCGTGATCTTGAGAAAGGACCGCTGCGCGAGAAACAGGTAGCTATAGATGCCCGCGGCCAGTTGCCGGATGTAACCGCCGCGCAGCAGCAACTGGTGGCTGACCACCTCGGCTTCCGCCGGGTTCTCGCGCAAGGTGGGGATAAAGAGTTTGCTCCAAAGCATGGAATTTCCAGTGTACCGTGGTGCAGGCGCTTTCGCCTGCGAATGTTGGGTAATATGAACCATTATGAAACCCGGATTGCTGGCCGCGGCGCTGCTCTTTTGTTCTACCGGTTACGGCGCCGACGAGGACGTGAAGAAAACCGTCCAGGATCTCTACACCTCCACGCTCAACGCGATGAAGAATGCAAAAACGAAGGATGACATTCAGACCATCGTCAACGGTATGGATGTGCCGGAATGGTTTGGTAATTCTCCCACCGGCGAGACGCAGACCCGCGCCGAGACACTGGCCTCGCTAGAACCACTCCTAGCGATTCCTTCCGAGAAGCGCCCGCCGCCTACGCTCGACTTCTTGTACGTCAAGGAGACGGGTTGGAACGTCCTGACCGTCTATTGGGTTTATCGTCAAACCGAGCATCAGCTGGTGGGATCTCTCGTCCGTGACACCTGGGTGCGGACAGCGCTAGGATTGAGGCGCATCCGGCATGAGAAATTTTTCCCGGACCGCGTGCTGGTGGATGACGGGAAGCCGGTAATATTACCACCGCACAGCAACTGACCCGTATGGCGAAACGAGCGACTGAAGATCCGCGACTGGTCCNNGTGCGCGCCAGAAGCTTCGCCTACTTTCTGAACGATCATCATGGCGACGGAATCGTCAGCGTGAACTGCAAGGTTTTGACCGGCGATAACAAGGCGCTGGCGGCCGCTCAGCCTGAGCGATTCTACATCCCGGCCTATGTCGGATCGAAAGGTTGGGTCGGACTTCGATTGGACACCGGCGAGATTGATTGGGAGGAAGTGACGGAGTTAGTGAGCGGCAGCTACAGGTTGGTGGCGCCCAAGCGGTTGGCCGCGCTGGTGAAGCACAGTTGAGCGAACCAAACGCCATCGACCTGCACCAACCCCTGCGCCGCTACTGGGGCTACGACGAATTCCGGCCCATGCAGGAGCGCATCATCCACAGCATTCTGGCCGGCAAAGACACAGCCGTCGTCATGCCCACCGGCGGAGGCAAATCGCTGTGCTATCAACTGCCGGCCGTGGTCTCGAGCGGAACTGCGATTGTCATCTCGCCGCTCATCGCCCTGATGCAGGATCAAGCCGCGCAGTTGGCACAGATGGGAATCGCCGCGGCTGTGCTGAACAGCTCCATTCATTGGGCGGAGCAATCGAACGTCATCTCGAAAGCCGCGCAGGGAGCGTACCGTTTGCTGTATCTTTCGCCGGAGCGCCTGGCGAAACCGGAAACAGTCGCGTGGCTTTCGCGCGTCCCGATTGCGTTCTTCGCGATCGACGAAGCACATTGCATTTCCGAATGGGGGCACGAGTTCCGGCCGGAATACCGGCAACTGAGCACGCTGCGCGCAAATTTCCCAGGCAAGCCGATCGCTGCTTTCACCGCCAGCGCAACCCAACGCGTACGCCACGATATCCTGGCCCAGCTTCAGCTGCGCGATCCGGCGAAATACATTTGCAGCTTTCACCGGCCCAACTTGCAATACCTGGTCAGGCAATGCGAAAACTCCCGCGCGCAGGCGCGGCTATTACTGGGAGCGTTGCGCGCTCACGCAGGCGACAACGTCATCGTGTATGCGCCCACCATCGCGCGGGTGGAAGAGACTGTCGATTTTCTCGGGGAAAAAGGCATCGCGGCCGTGCCCTACCACGCCAAGATGGACATCCGCGCCCGGCAAAGGAATCAGGAACGCTGGATGTCGGACGAAGTAAGGGTGCTGGTTGGGACCATCGCTTTCGGGCTGGGGATCAATAAAGCGGCGGTGCGGGCAGTCATCCATCTGTCGCTCCCGAAATCGGTGGAACAGTATTATCAGGAGGCTGGCCGTGCAGGCCGCGATGGTCTGCCTTCTGAGTGCGCGCTGCTTTGGCAAAAGAAAGATGCGGGATTACTGGCGCACTTCATTGAGGACGTTTCGGACCCCGCCGAGCGCGAGCGCGCCTGGCAGCGCTACCACGTAATTCGCCGCTTCGCCGAATCCGCCACGTGCCGCCATCGGCAGATCTGTTTGCATTTCGGTGAGACGCCGAAGTGGGAGCAGTGCGGCATGTGCGACGTTTGCGCGGCCGTGCCGCTCTGGCTCAGTAACCAGTCGGATGCGACGCTGGCCGTGGAACGTGTGCCGGAGAGGAGAAAGCAGGCGGCAGGCGGCAAGACTCAGGCGGCAGGTGGCAGGCGGCAGGCGGCAGAAACCCACGGCAGTCCAGTGTATCCCGGCTTGGTGGAATATCTCAAGGAATGGCGGCGTGGCGTGGCCGTGCGCGACAACGTTCCGGCATTTATGGTGCTGCATGATGCCACGCTCGAAGATCTCTGCCGCAAGCAGCCCAAAACGCACTCCGAACTGCTGCACGTCTCCGGAATCGGCGAGCGAAAAGCGGTGGCGCATGGCGCGGAGATCCTGGCGGCGCTCGAAGCTTATCGCAAAGGAGCGCGCGCCACCGAGCGCGAGGCGCCCAAGGTTTCACCGGCGGAAGAAACCATGCGGATGCTGAAGGAAGGCCGGACTTTCGAGGAAATCGCGCAGCTTCGCGAGCGCCGGCTCGCCACTGTCGTTGACCTTGTGGCGGAACTTGTTGAGCGCGGGCGGCTGGAGTTCGATCCGAAGTGGATTGCTCCCGAGCGGCGCGAACAGATTGAAGCCGCCATCCAGCGGCTCGGCGCCGATCGTATGAAAACGATTAAGGATGCGCTGCCGCCCGAAATCACCTATGGAGAAATCCGCCTGGTGGCCGCGAAATTTCGTCGAGCTTTGGCGTAAACTAAAAGTACCGCGCCCTTCCACTTGACCTAGGAGTCTTCCGTTATGCGAATTCTGAGCGGCCTCATCCTTGCGTTCGGAACTGCGTTTGCGCAATCACCACAACCGGTGATTGTGAACGCAAACTATTCCGCGACGTTTCCTCTACCGGTGGCGCCGGGCCAGTTGATCACGTTGATCGTGGAAGGGCTCGCTTCGCCGCTACCAGGGCCCGCGCGCGCGCCGTCCGGATCGTTGCCCACTTCGCTAGCCGGGATTTCCGCGGTTTTCCGGCAGGGCACGGATCTGTCTGCTCCTGTTTTGGAGGTTCTGCCGTTTTCAACCTGCTCGATTCCGCTTCCCAGCCCTTGCGAGACGCTGGTAGCCGTCACGGTTCAAATTCCATTCGAGATCCAAACGGTTTGCCCGCTCTGCGGCCGGCCTCAAATCCCGGCTTATCTCGCAATTGCACAAAATGGGACCACCGGCGCGTTGGTGGATGTAACCCCGCTCTCGAACCAGGTACATTTTCTGACATCCTGCGACACTTTAGTGTCCGGCATAACGGCACCACCGCTCACTGGCGGATTGCCGTGTACACCTCTGGTAATGCATGGCGATTCGAAACCGGTTTCAGCCGCGAATCCAGCGCATAGTGGAGAGGAACTGGTGGCCTACGCGGTTGGCCTGGGACAAACGATCGAGCCGCAAACCACCGGCCAGGCTCTAAATATTTCAGCGCCAACCTCAACGTTGTACGGAGTGGATTTCAGCTATCGCCCGAATGCGCTGGCGACGAAACCACCGGGACCAGGCCCGAACGAGATTCCACCACCTGGCCCCGATGGCGTCCTTCTATTCACCGGCACCACCCCCGGATTCGTGGGATTGTACCAGATCAACTTCACAGTGCCACCCGCCCCGGCCGGCTTACCGCCGTGCGTGGATGCAACCACCGCGGGGCCTTACGCGAACGTAGTTCAGTCCAATCTGACGGTAAGCATCGGCTCGGCATTTTCTTTTGACGGCGCCGGGATTTGCGTGCAACCAGGGACCTAGTGGGCTCTCCGCTCTCAATCTTTACTACTGCCATGCATCGCCAGGAGTGGCGACGNNTGTTTGCCGCGTTCGCACTCCTCGGAACGCATGGGATTTCGATGCTAAAGTCTCTTCGCCGACAGCCCACTAGGCCGCTGAGTGAGCGTGCTCGCTGGCCGCATGCTCGTTCGCATGGTGTTTTGCGGCCTCGTTCGCATGGTGTTCCGCATGCAACGCATGGCCGTGGGCTGCGTGAGCATGATGCGACGCCTTTTCGTGGTCACCGTTTTGGTGGTGTTCGGCGGCGGCGCGGTGATGCTTGGCCGCGTGTTCATGGTGCTCCGCGGCTTTGTGATGATGTTCGATGTGGTTTTCGGACATGGAATCCTTTCGTTGGTTGGGCTTAATCGCCCTGTAAGAGAATAGTCCGGCAAGGTGAATTGCTTATCACAAAAACATGAACGATGGGTGACGGCGGCCGTACTTTGGGCTTGGTATGATACTAGTTCAAAACAACCCCCATGGACATTGAAACGATGAGTCTGCTCCAAACCGTCTGCGCCGCCGGTGGAGCACGTGCCGGATTCAATGGCGAATCGAACGCGCGTCTGGAGCAGCTTGTGGAAGAAGGGCTGCTGGATGTCGCGAGTAATGCGCACCGCAGCTTCTATCGGCCTACCAAAAAGGGCGTCACGATGGTCAAAACGTTGCAAGTTGCGGAAACGGCCCGCGCCCAAACCGCAGGATAGCCGTGCGAACCGGAAACCAGAAACCAGAAACCAGAAACCAGAAACTAGTTTTCCGGGTCCTCCGTTTCCAACCCGTCCAATTCTTCCGCCTGGCTGGAATACCGTTTGAGCACGCGAATCGACACGCCCGACGAGAATCCGGCGTAGCGCAAACGGCGGTACGCGGCAGCGAGATTCTTCGGGTCCTTCAGATATGGGCCAAGTTGCTTGCCTCGGAATTTGCGCTTGAGGAAAGCCTCGATCAATTCGGTTTCGTCAGTTGACTGGAAGGTTCGCTCGGTCACCTGTTGGGCCAGTTGAGGAGCCACGCGGCGCTGGCGAAGGTCGCGCAGCACGCGCATCTTGCCGAATCCCTCGTTTTCCAAACGCGCCGCCGCATAATTTTCGGCGAACTTCCGGTCATCCACATAACCAAGCTCTTTGAGCTTCGCCATCACTGCTTCGATGCTCTCTGGCCGTTCGGCGCGCGGCCGCATTTTTTCCCGCAGCTCGCCCAGGGAGTACGCGCGTCCACCCAACAGCCGCACGGCATAGTTCAGCAGGGCTTCCTGATCCAACAGCTTTGGTTTGCGCGTCGACACTCAATGGAAACACTATCAGATAGGAGGCTGCTATTGTAGAAGTGGGTCGTAAGAAAGGAACGTAATGGAAGACGACAACAAATTTTCGTATTTCTTTTTGGGACTGGGACTCGGCGTCGCGGTGGGCGTGCTTTTTGCGCCCAAGTCGGGGTCGGAAACACGCGACCTTCTGTTGACTAAAGCCGATGAAGGCAAAGAATATTTGAAGCGGCGTTCGAGCGAGTTGCGGGACTCGGCCGTGGATGCGGTGGAAAAAGGCAAATCCGCTGTCACACGCGAGCGGGATCACCTCAGTGCGGCGGTGGAAGCGGGCAAGCAGGCGTATCGCGAAGCAGTCAGCACCACTCCGGTCGGCGACGTTTCCGAAGGAATCTAATGAACAGGTAGGGTTTTACCATGGACCAGACCACACTGCTCTACGTCATGACGGCGTTTGTCATCATCGCCGCCGTCGCTCTCTCGATTCAAGCGGGAATGCTTGTGGCTGTTAACAAGAAAACCAAGGACCTTCACGATAAGATTACGCCGCTTGTTCCGCAAGTGGAATCGCTGGTGGAATCCACCAAAGCGACTGTGGAGCTGAGTCGGAAACAGATCGCTGAGATCAGCTCCCGCGCCAACGACATTTTGGATTCCACCAAGAATCAACTGGCCATGGTGGAGGAAGTGGTCAGCGATGCCACGGCTCGCGCTAAGGTCCAGATGGACCGTGTGGAACTGGTCCTGGATGACACCCTCAGCCGGGCTCACGAAACCGTGGCGTTGCTCCACAGCGGCATCATGCGGCCGTTGCGTGAGATCAATGGGATCACGGCCGGCATCAGAGCCGCGTTATCGTTCCTCTCAAGGGGCGACCGGCCGAGCGTCGCGCAGGCCACCAGCGACGAAGAAATGTTTATCTGAAGCTGGGCGCTATTGGTTCGGCTGGCTCGTCGGCTGAGTAGGGGCGGGTGTGGGCGTCTGAGTTGGGGATGGACTGGCGCCGAAACCTCCTGCCCCATTCGGTTGCGTCCCGGGCGTCGCACCCGGAGTTCCCTGCATCATGTTCTGCTGTTGCTGCATCAGCTGGCCGACGCCCGTGGTCTTGTCTTTCTTGATGTCGTAGACGAATTCCCACTCCTGATACTTCTTCCTCTCGTTGACTATGTGGATTCCTACGCCCTTCGCCGTGCTCGCTACTCCAGCCAAGCCGGTGCCTCCGCCCTGGAGACCCAGGCTCGAGGGCGGCTGCCGCGGAGTAGTCAGAATGGAGTTGATCAAACCCGTGGCTTGATTCTGTTGCCCGGCGATTCCGCCTGATGTCCCGGCCGTCTGTGGACCGTTGCCACCCTGCGGTCCGAACCCCGACTGGCCCGGATACGGTTGACTGGGATTATACGGCTGACCGGGAGTATACGGCTGAGTTGGGTTGTACGGCTGCCCCGGATTGCCCGAGCCCGGAGGCGCAGGCAGCGGATAGGCAGGTTGCCCCGGCTGCCCCGGGTACTGTGGCTGTCCTGGATACTGCGGCTGCACGGGCTGTCCCGGATACTGAGGCTGGCCTGGTTGTCCCGGATATTGCGGTTGGCCTGGCTGGCCTGGATATTGCGGTTGCCCCGGCTGGGACGGGTCCGGTTGAACGGGTTGTCCTGGATTTTGCGGCTGCCCTGGTTGCCCAGGCTGCACTGGATATTGCGGCTGCCCGGGTTGCACTGGATTCTGTGGCGCCGGGTTCTGCGGCTGCGGCTGATTAGGATCGTCGGGTGATGGGGGTTGCTCTGTACCGCCGCCTATCTGGCGATCGCTCGGCCGCCTCAACGCCATGTTGAGGCCCGGATTCACGGGCTGCCCCGTGGCGGGATCGATGGTTGGGCCGGTACCGGCCTGGGGCTGTGAACTGTCCGGCGTCGCGTTGCTCGCCGTTGCATTGCCTTGTTGATTGGACTGTCCGGGCTGCCCTGGCTGCCCTGGCTGTGGAAGCGGCTGCACAAGCGAATCCGTCAATTGGCCGCCCGGACCTACGTGGATGAGCCGCCACTCGTCTTTGCCGGTCATCGGATCCTTATAGCGCCGGCGCAGGAAGCGCATGTTGCGGGTGGTTTCCAAATCGTCCAGATTCTGCGGGTAGGTGTGGTACTTGCGGTAGAAGAGCTGAATGCCTCGCTTGTATTGTTCGCCGCGCGAGATCAGCAGGTGCTCACGCTGGCGCTGCGATTCGAATGCTAGCCGCGGCATCTCCATGTACAGGCCGATAGCGATGGCCGCTGCGAGCACGAATACCAGCAGCATCGCGAATCCGGATTCATCGCGGCGGCGTTTCATCCTTGTAACTCCGTTTCGAGCGGCAGCGTTTGCTTGGTGTTGTCGCCTTTAAATGTAGTGTCTTCCACCTCGGCCGAATTCACGCCGATCCGAAGGATCTTGTACCGCTTTTTGATCAAGTCGCCTTCACCGGCCACGACGATTTCGTCGTTATCGAGGAAGAATGCGTGCTTGACATCCGGTCTCGTTGGATTCACGAAGCCGTAGAACTTGAGCGGAATGGCAGGAGCCCGGGGAGTTGGCGGCGGTGGTGGAGGGGGCGGAGGAGGTTTAGGGCCGACGAGGTGGAATTCGTTCGCCAATTTTATCTTTGCCGGCTCGTTTTGCGCTAAAGCGACGGGAGGCGTCGCGGAAATCTCAAACAGCGACCGCGTGGTTGCTTCCAGCTTCACATCCTGCAATTTTGCCAGCGCATTCAGATGCAACGTCGGGTCTGTCGCCGAGGGGTCCACGCCTTTGGGCGGCTTCATGGAGGGCCGGAATTCCCTGGGATTATTGCTCCCCGAGCCTCGTCCGGAAGATCGGTTCCCCCGCGACCCGGCTCTCTGACCTGCGCCCGCAGCTGGCGCCGTGCTCACTGCCGTGGGCACAATGGATCGCGACGGAGCATCCGATTCTCCGGAATTGCGATTCGAGATGTAGAAATAGACCGCGACAGCCAGCAGCACCAGAACTACAGCTACCTTCTTGGGTTCGGCTCCGATTTTGGCCGGTATCAAGTTCATTGCGCGGACCCGTCCTCCAGCACGAAAGTGTCCAGTTTCATCATTAAGTTCAACTTCGCGCCACCCTGTTGCGGGGTCGCATTCAGACCTTCGATAATTAGCAGCCGGTCGGACTTGTCGATCATATTCACAAACCGGATGAGATTCTCATAGGTCGACTCAAAGTTGGCCGTGATCTGCATCAGCTGCAGCGTATCGCTGCCTTCCACCGGCTCAAGCGCGTAGGCGCCCTCCTTGGGGGTAACTTTGGCCTCGTTCGCAATTTGGTTCAGCTCCGCCAGGATGACAGAGTAGGCGGTGCGGCGGGGCATGAAGTACTTGCTCGTGAACTTATCGCCTTCGCCGCGTCCGATTTCCACCTTGCCGGACAACAGCCGCATCCGATCGAGCGCGCCTTGTTGCTGGCGAATTTGGAGGCGCATCTCCATAACCTGTTGCCGCAGTTCGTCGGGCGACCCTCCGATCGGCCGCAGCACGAAATAGCCCGCCACCAGATTCGCGGCCACCAACAATCCCACTGCCAGCCGCATCAGCGCGGCTGCGTTGTTGGGAGGCCAGACGTTCCAGCTAAAGTTTCTGAGCATAAGAAACCACCACGTGATAACGGTAGAACGGGTCGGTTTGGGAAGGAGGCGTGGTACTTTGTACGCTGGGAGCGCCGAACTGCGGCGAAGCCTCCAGATGACTCACCAATTCCACCAGCTCAGGACGCTCTTTGGCGCCCACCACCATGTCCAGCAGTACGCGATTATCTGAATCCACTTCCGGCAATCGCACGGAGACCAGGCGCACATTGTAGGGCACCACTTTTTCCAGATCCGCGAAGAGTTTGGTCCAACTGATCGCCTTGCGATCGATCAGAGCGTTCAAAAACAGGCTGCGCTCCATCACCTCGGCATTTTCGGGCTTGCGTAGCAGCGCGTTCAGCTTAGCCTGTTCGGTGGTGATGCCGCGCAGTTGAGCGTTCAGGCGATTGATGGTGACGTGGATTTCCCCACCTTCATGACGCTGGGAAACAATGGTCTTCGCCTCGAACCCGAGCAGCATCGCCAACAGCAAGCCCAGGACCGCGGTCGCCACCAACACGGGACGGTCCCGGCGGAAGGGCTCGGTAGCGAGATTGATGGGAACCTGAATCGCCATACTTGTCATCATATTTGTCACCCTGTGCCTTTGTCACGGATGTTGGAGACGCCTCGTGGCGCACGCACTCCTGCGTGCCGTGTTCGCACTCTTGCGAACACCCTTTGCGGCCGAGCCCGAGCGTTCACACGAGTGTGAACGCGGCACGCAAGAGTGCGTGCGCCACAAGGCATCTTCATCACCTTTGGTGGGCCAGCCGAACCAGCGGCACTCCCTTCCATATCGCACACTCCTTTGTCACCCCACCGATTCAAGGTAGCCTAGCAACCCTGCGTTATTCTGTCCTGGCGTTCCGAAGCGTGCCCGCAGCGGCTCTACGGCCACGTTCCACTCAGCTTGCCAGCGCTCCGCGCAATCCGCGCTCTGCGATCCGAATCCGCACAACCATATTCGCTGCGGCTTGGCTTTGAGCTCGTCTTCGATGTAGGCCACCGTAGGATGCAGCACGGTTTCAATCTCCTCCGGACGTCCGGCATCCATTTCCACGCAGCGCGCCAGCTTGATGACGCTTCCGTCCAGCACCAACACGGACAGAATTCGTCCATTGAGTTTCACTAGCATGGTTATCTGTTCCGGCTGCATAAGATTCAAAGCAGCCAGCGACGACGTGGTTACCAGGCCCGGATGAAAGCCCGCGGCGCGAAACGGAGCCTCATAGCGCCCGACGATTTCGGCGGACATTACAGCGGCCAGCACCTCAATCTTTTCCTTGTCTTTTTTTCGGGGCTGCGCCGCATAGCTGACAATGGCGGAATCCACGTCGAACGGCACGCTCTTCTTCATGCGGAAGCGCAGCAGGGCGAGCTGCTCGCCGGGGTCCGCGGGAAAATTATCGAAATCCAACACCGCGATGCGGGCGCAATAATCCGGCAGAATCAAAGCGGCGCGCCGCTTGCGATGGCCATTGGGCGGCGCAATGGCGCCGATAACATCCCGCACCGCATGCGGTTGATGAATATTGTCGTGGGCCGGCGAGACCAGCAGCACTCCGGCATCGAACGGCATGAAGTTCGATTCCTTGGGCTCGTTCACGCGCGCGAAGGCAATGCCGGCTTCGGACAACTCAAACGCGTGAGTGGGCGGCGGGTCCTTCAGAAGATTTGCGAAAGAAGTCATGGGCGCGGAGTGACGTTACTCGATGAACGTCACCTTGTTGATCTCCTTCAGCGTAGTTACTCCGCTGCGCGCCTTGTTGATGGCGGATTCACGTAGAAACGTCATGCCCTCATCGCGCGCGATGCGCTTGATCTCAGACGCCGGGCGCTTGTCCAGAATCATTTCGCGGATGTGCTCGCTCAGATCCAGCAGCTCATGGATGGCGGTTCGTCCTCGGAAGCCCGTGCCGCCGCATTCAAAACAGCCCGGCCCTTCGTAGAGCGTCACGTCGCGCCACTCGTCTGGATTCAGGCCGCTCTCAACCAGATACGCATCCGGATATTGAACCGGCACTTTGCAATGGTCACAAATAATGCGCACCAGCCGCTGCGCCAGGATGCAGTTGAGCGCCGAAACAAAGTTGTAGGGCTCCACGCCCATGTTGAGAAACCGTCCCAGCACATCCAGCACGTTGTTGGCGTGAACGGTGGTGAATACCAGGTGGCCGGTGAGCGCGGCGTTGATCGCAATCTGCGCGGTCTCCTGATCGCGGATTTCGCCCACCATGATCTTGTCCGGATCGTGACGCAGGATAGACCGCAATCCACGCGCGAAAGTCAGCCCTTTTTTCTCGTTCACCGGGATCTGGGTGATGCCCTTGATCTGNNTCTTCGTCGTTCTTGATCTCGCTCACCGCGGCGTAGAGCGTGGTGGTTTTGCCGGACCCTGTGGGACCGGTCACCAGCACCATGCCGTACGGTTCCTTGATGTAACGCCGGAATTTCACCAGGTCATTCTCGGAAAAGCCCACCACGTCGAGCGATAGCTTGGCGAACTTCTCGCTCATGGATTCTTTATCCAGCACGCGCAGCACGGCGTCTTCGCCATGGATGGTGGGCATGATGGAAACGCGGAAGTCGATCAGGCGCGTCTTGTAGCGCACGCGGAAACGGCCGTCCTGCGGGATGCGGCGCTCGGCGATATCCAGCTCGCTCATCACCTTCACGCGCGAAATGATGGTGGAGTGCCAGTCCTTGGAGATGGGCGGCATGGCGTAGTGCAGCACGCCGTCAATACGGTACTTGATGGCCACTTCCTGGTCGCGCGTTTCGATGTGTATGTCGCTCGCACGCCGCTCCAGTGCGTTAAAGATGGTGGTGTCCACCAGCTTGATCACCGGCGCGATGGCGCTGTCGGCGGTCAGCTTGTCGATGGACAGCGTCTCGTCTTGATTTTCCTCGTCGCCCGACATCACGTCCAGCGTGAAGCCTTCGGTTACCTCTTCGAGCACGCGCTGCGACTGCTCGGTTTTCTTGAGCAGATCGGAAATTTGCGACAGCGTGGCGACTTTGACTTTGAGCTTCTTCTGCAGCAGAACGGAAAGCTCGTCAATCAGATTCAGATTACGCGGGTCCGCCAGCGCGATATCCAGATGCCCGTTCACCGAGTGAATCGGTACGAAGTTGTAACGGAACATCAAGTCGACCGGCACGGAGTGGAACAGATCGTGATCGATCCGGACCTCGCGCAGATCCACAAACTCGCACCGGTAGCGCGAAGCGACAGCTTTCGCTTGAGCGATTTCCTCGAGGGGTGTTACGAGTTTGGTTCGATCGCTAGCGGACATTAAAAGCTCCTGGAATACAAGGAAGCCGATGAATCCAAGGAAGCCAAGGAAGAAAATAAGGACGCGTCGCGCCTCAGCGCGCGCGCAACCATCTTCCTAGACTCCCTCGACTTCCTTGTCTTCCTTGTATTCTTCTTCATCTTCATCTCAACGTATCCGCCAACGAGAAGATCGGCAAATACAAAGCTACCAGCACAAACGTTACAAAACATCCCATGAAAATCATGATCGCCGGCTCAATCAGCGCGAGCGCCGCGCTCATCCTGGTATTCACGTCGTCTTCATAAAATTCCGCAACGCTCGCCAGCATCTGCGGCAATGCTCCAGTGGATTCGCCCACTTCAATCATGTCGATGGACAAGCCGGGGAAAATTTTAGTCTTGGTCAGGGAACTGGATAACGACTGTCCCTCCTTCACCATCTTGCCGGCCTCTCCCAAAGTCTTCTTCAACAGACGCGTGCCAAGCGAACTGGATGCCGTATCCAGCGCCTGCATGAGCGGAATGCCGCCTACTAGTAGCGTTCCCAACACGCGAGAGAACTGTGCCACCTGGTACTTGATCCAGATCTCGCCCAACACCGGCGTGCGCAGGCGCAAGCGATCCATCTTCTCTTCGCCCTTTTCTGTCTTCGACCAATAGCGGAACGCCACAGCGGCGATCACCAGGGCGCCGAAGCCGAGTAGGATGTAACTGCGCGCCGTCGTGCCAACCATGATCAGGATCTCTGTCGCGGCCGGCAATTTCGCCGACATGCTGCTATACAGCTCGGCAAACTTAGGAACCACGAAGGTGATCAGAAACACCATCAGGCAAGCCACCAGCACGAGCAGTATGCACGGATAAACCAGCGACAGAATCAGTTTTTTGCGCACCGCCAGCGCCAGCTTCTGATAGGTGATGAAACGATCCAGCACTTCGCCCAGTGCGCCGCTCTTTTCGCCCGCCAGGACTGAGGTGACATAAATGGGCGGGAACACGCCCTGCCGCGCGAATGCGTCCGACAGCAGCGAGCCGTTTTTCACCTCTTCGCGAACGGCTTTGATGTGTGGCGCAAGCCTTTGGTCGGTCAAACGATCGGAGAGAAGATCGAGCGCCTTCAGAATCGGTAGGCCGGCGCGCACCAGCGTGACGAACTGCTGGTTGAAGATGAGAAACTTTTCCAGGTTGATCTTCTTCTTGCGTCCGCCACCCATCGAGACGCCGGCGATCTCGTGACGCGGCTTGATGGAATAGATCAGAAAACCTTGCTGCGAGTATCGATCGCGCAGCTCTTTTTCGGTGCCCGCCTCGGCCACCTGCTGGTGGACCTCACCGCGCGGATCGGCGTATTTCAGTACCCACTCGGACATTATTGGGTCACCTCTCCAGATACCAACTGCGCGCCGGCCGGCAGTTGAAATTTAAACTGTGCGTCGTTCACCGTCGGATTCAGTTTCTCCTGATCGAACAGGAACGTCAGAATGGAGCCGTCCTGGCCGTTCACCACTAAGCGCCGAATCTCATACTCGGGCGTTACCAGCATCTCCACTTTTTCGTACGGCAACTTGTCGCTCTTGGCCTTGGCCGTCACCACGTAGCCCGTGCCTTCCGGCTTCAGCTCGAAATTGCGGAATTCCTTGGAGAAATCCAGCTTGCCCAACAGGAACGCCATGGGCGCGCGCATGTCCTCGCTGGCTTTGAGCGGTTCCTTCTCCACGCGATGCGACTCAGGAGTGTAAAGATAGACATCCTTGCCGTCGGAGAGAAAAAGCTTACCGGCGGGTGCGCTATAGTCCCAACGCATGCGCCCTGGTTTGCGCAGCGTGAGGGTCCCGGTCTCGCTCTTGCGCGCTTGCCCCTGGACCGTATAGGTCTCATTATATTGGACTTGCAGCGTCTTGGCGTGGTTGTAGCGCTGCTCAATGCCCTTCAGCAACACGTTCAGATCGGCATTCGCGGCCTGAAGCGGCAGCACGGCGAGGGACACCCATAGCGCAATACACGTCACATAACGTTTGACGCTAAGTGCATGAAGGATGTGCAGGTTCAAGTTTCGGGCGGAGGCTCCCACGCTTCTTATTGTAAGTGATTGATTTCACGGCCATAATGGTGGCGTGGGGAAACGTCCTTCCACGGAAGACGCGCTGAAGGCAATCCGGGCGATCCGTGATGCGCCCGAAAACTTCGATCTGAAGCGCGATCTTGCGCCGTTTCTATTGCATAAGAGCAATCATGTTGCCGCAGCCGCGGCGGATACCGTCGGACGCCTGGAGGCTGTCGCGCTAGCCCAGCATCTGGCGGACGCGTTTCCAGAATGGATGAAGAACCCGTCCGAGCGCGATCTCCGGTGCGAGGCGCTTACCGCCCTCGCGAAAACACTGGCTGCGATGGATCATCCTGCGTCCAAAGTTTACATGGCCGGCATCCGCCACGTGCAAAAGGAAGCCAGTTTCGGTCCGTCCGTGGACAGCGCTGCCGCACTGCGCGGCATCTGCGCGCAAGGATTGGTACGGATGTCGCATCCTGACGCCCTGCTAGAATGCGTGACCCTGCTGGCGGATCCGGAGACCGCGGCTCGCGCCGGCGCTGCTCGAGCCCTTTCGGAGACCGGACAACAGGCCGGAGTCCTCCTACTTCGATACAAGGCCCTGATTGGCGACAAGGACGAAGAAGTGACTGCCGAGTGCTTCGCCGGGCTACTTCGGCTGGCGCCTGCGGAATCGCTCGAATTCGTGGCGAGCTTTCTCAATTCTCACGCAGAGGAAATCGCCGAGCGGGCCGCGCTAGCCTTGGGAGAATCGCGCCTCGCCGCCGCATTTCCATTGCTCCAGAAAGCTTGGGAGGAAACCGCGCAGGCCACGCTGCGAAGAACATTGCTTCTAGCGATGGCGATGCTGCGCCAGGACGAAGCGGTGGAATTTTTGCTGACGCGGCTGGCTGAAGATGGCGAAAAGTCCGCGTTGGACGCATTGGCGGCGTTGTCGATATATGGGCGTGATGATTCGGTGCGGAACCGGATTCAGGAGATTCTAGCCAAGCGGAAGAGCGGGGCGTTGCAGCGCGCGTTCGAGAAAGACTTTGGAACGTAGAAAACTCGAGTGACGAGTCCCGCATTTTCTTTCCCCCTCGCACGCAACACCCTGGAGGCCCGACTCCTGCAACGCACTTGACCTCCTGCTAAGCTCGAACCGGAATGCAACACGCCGCTGCCGGAACTTTGGGCCTGGGCTCCACCACTCAACGTCTGAATCGACGAAAAGCACTCCGACTTTTCCTGACGCATCCTGAATTTTCGACCGCATTCCGCCCCACCGAACCCCAACAACACCAGCGGTCCCAACCAGTTACAAACGAACGCCTCCGAAACATAAGAATCGCCCGATGCGTCAGGAACTACCCAGGCAACATCAAAATTTGCAAAACGAACCCATTCTCGCTATCCCAAAACTTCCCGAACGGTATTGAAGAACAAATCCACATCCGACGGACGAGTATGAATGTGCGTAGAGAGCCGAACACGCTGGCCCCAGATCGTCCAAACTTTATTCTTCAGGAAAATGTCGCCTACCGGTTTGAGCTGCTCGTCGGTCTTGCCTCTGATCTGGAAGGTCATGAGCGACCCGTACATGCGATCGTCCGCGGGCGTCAGCAATTCTATATACGGCGTGGCTTCGGCTTTCTCGCGCGCCATGCGAGCTAGCTGATGCATGCGATTGTAAACGCGCTCGGAACCGATCTGCTTGTGGAACCGCAGGCCGGCCAGCATGCCCTCAAAGACGGCGCGGTTGTTGGTGCCCATCATCATGAAGCGCGCGGCTTTCAATTTCTTGTCATCCCAACCGGCTGTCACCACCAGCGGCCACAGCTTCTCGAGATTCTCCTCACGGATGTAAAGGATGCCAGATCCCGCGGGCGCGAACAGCCACTTGTGCGGGCTGCCGGCGTAGTAATCGCAGCCTAATTCAGAAAGCCGCAACGGCACTTGACCCTGCATGTGCGCTCCGTCCACCACCGTGATGACGCCCTTGGCGCGTGCGGCTTCACAGATTTGACGCACCGGAAACACGAGTCCCGTGGTAGTGGTGATGCCGCTGAAGAACAGAACCCGCGTGCGCGGTCCGATAGCGGAAATCATCAAATCGGTCAGTTGCTCCGGATTCTTAGGCGGCAGCGGAATTTTGACTTCCCGAACTGTGATTCCATAGCGTGCCTGTTTTTCCAGCCATCCGGATTTGCCGCTGGGATGCTCCTGGTCCGTCATCACCACTTCGTCGCCGGCCTTCAAATCGATGCCGTTGGCGATGATGCTGAGCGCCTCGGTGGCGTTGTGCGTGAAGGCCAGCTCATCTTTCTTGCAGCCCAGGTAATCGGCCATCTCGGTGCGATGTTGGTCCAGCGTCTCGTAGCCCCAACGCGGATATTCTTCCAACTGCAGCGCGGCCGACCGGGTGAGATAATCCACCACTGCTTCCAGCACCGGCTTTGGCGCTACGCCGAGGCTTCCGTTCTGCAGGAAGACGCGCCAGTGCGGAAGAAGGAACTGCTCGTCGCGGATCTTGGTCCAGTAAGCCTCTGGATCGTGATCGAACAGCGATCCATCGGGCAGCGGCGTAGCAGCCTTCGCGAATTTTTGAGCCGGCAGCCCGAACATCGCTGCGGCAACGGCGGCGTTTTTGAATATTTCGCGGCGTGTCATAAGTGACTATAATAATCCCACATGCGCTGTTTAACGGGCTTGCTTTCATTTGTGTTGATTTGCGCTGCTCAGACCACGCCGGATGGCCAGGCGTTGTTTCAAAAAAACTGCGCGTTATGCCATAAGCCGGACGCCGCTAACCGGACCCCAACGTTTCAGGCTCTTAAGTGGGTGCCCAACGGAGCCATCGTGACGGCTTTGGAATCGGGTTCGATGAAAGCGCAGGGAGCAATGCTGAGCGCGGCCGAGCGCCAGGCCATTGCCGATTTCCTGTCGCCCCGGGACACTGCCTCCGTAGAGCCGGCGCGCGCCAATTCGTGCGATGCCGGCGCGGCGCCGCTCTCCAATCTGAACGGTTGGAATGGATGGGGTGTGGATCTGGCCAACAGCCGCATGCAGTCCGCCGATGCTGCCGGAATTCGCGCCGAGGATGTTCCGAAGTTGAAGGTCAAATGGGCCTTCGGATTCCCTGCTGTCAGCACCGTCTTCGGCCAGCCGACGGTTGTCGGAGGCAGGATTTTCGTCGGCAGTAACAATGGCACGGTTTATTCGCTGGATGCACGCACGGGCTGTGTTTATTGGACGTTCAAGGCAGCCAGCCAGGTGCGTTCGCCCATCGCGGTGGCTCCTTTCGGCACCGGCCAATACGCCGCTTATTTCGGCGATGGCCAAGCGAACGTTTACGCCGTGAATGCGCAAACGGGCGAGCAGTTGTGGAAGACCAAGATTGAGGAGCACAAACTGGCCGGCATCACCGGCGGTCCCAAAATATATGATGGCCGCGTGTATGTCGGCGTGCGTTCCGGGTCTGAGGAGATGCTGGCGGCGAACCCGAAATATCAGTGCTGCACATTCCGCGGGAGTCTGGCTGCGCTGGATGCCGGAACCGGAAAGCAAATCTGGAAGACCTACACGATTCCTGATCCGCCTTCGGTGACCAAGAAAAATTCGGCCGGCACAGACATGTACGGACCTTCCGGCGCCGCCATATGGTCGTCCCCCACCATCGATGTGAAGCGCAAGGCTGTGTATGTGGGCACCGGAAACAACTATTCCGACCCATCCACCCGCTACGGGGACGCAGTCCTGGCGTTCGATCTCGAAACCGGCTCAATGCGATGGTCGAAGCAAATGAATCCGGATGTCTGGAATTTTGGTTGTTCGCAGCCGAGCAAAGTGAATTGCCCGGAGGCGCCGGACCGCGATACCGACATCGGAGCTTCACCCATCCTGCGCTCGCTTCCCGGCGGTAAGGACGTTCTGCTGATCGGGCAGAAGTTGGGTTTTGTGTACGGCATCGATCCGGATCGTCGCGGAGAAATCCTGTGGAAGATACAAATCGGGAAAGGCGGCGCGCTGGGTGGAATCATGTGGGGCATGGCGGCAGACGCCGAGAAAGTGTACGTGCCGCTGTCCGATTTCATGCCAGGTCCAGGCGGCGGGATGTTCGCCCTGAAGATCGCGACCGGCGAAAAAGCCTGGTACACCGCGCCGGCCGATCCGCCGTGCAAGGGCAAACAAGGATGCAGTCCCGCGCAGATGGCCCCGGCGTCAATGATCGCGGGCGTGGTGTTCTCAGGTTCCATGGACGGCCATTTGCGCGCTTATTCCACACAGGACGGCAGCGTGATCTGGGATCTGGACACGCTTCACGATTTTGAAACCGTCAATGGAGTGAAGGCGCACGGCGGATCGATGAACTCAACCGGTCCGACCTTCGCTGGCGGCACGATGTTCGTGAACTCCGGTTACAGCCAGCTGGGTGGAATGGGCGGAAACGTTTTGTTGGCGCTGACGGTGGACGGCAAGTAATGTATGAACGCAATTTGGGTATTTGACTACTCTTGATGCACTTCGACGTCGCAATAGCTGGAGGCGGGCCAGCGGGCTTATCCGCTGCCTATGCTGCCGCTTCAGTTGGTCGCTCGGTCTTAATAGTTGAGCAAAACAACGAGATTGGATCTCCGACTCGGACGAGTGGCGGAAGCTTCATCAACGATTTGACCGAACTCGGAATACCGCAAGAGCTCCTTCATCCGGTACACCGCTTGAGATTCCTTTCACTCCACCGCTCGGCGGAGTTCGAGTATCGCGAACCAATCATGTGTGTCATGGATGTGCGGGGTGTGTACCAGCATCTCGCGGTGACTGCTGCACAGGCGGGAGCGACCATATGGCCCGCGTCAAAGGCGTTGGACGTTATAAAGGACGGTTCCAACATCGTTGGTATGCGAGTCGAGACTCGAACCAAGGCGATCGTTAAGATCGGTGCCCGCGTTGTAATTGATGCGACAGGCTACAGGGGGCAACTCTTACGGCAGGCAGGCCTCAGCCCTCGCTTCCAACGCTTCGGTGTAGGTGCGGAGTACGATATGTATGCGCCACACTGCAGTCAGGATGAGGCGGTCTTGGTGGTTGGCAGTCAGTTTGCCCCTTCAGGCTACGCATGGGCGGCCCCCTGGGGGAGGCACCGTGTTAGGGTAGGCGTCGGCGTTATCCATCCGGACCACGATGCCGATCCAGTTCATCGCCTTGAGTCGTTTGTGGCTGGAGCATCAAAGCTCGGCGTGAACCTTGAAGGCGCTCAGCCTATCGAGTACCATTTTGGGCTTATCCCGTCAGATATGGGAGAGACATTTGTTGGAGACGGGATACTCGGCGCCGGCGACGCCGCAGGCCACGCGTCGACGCTTGTTGGCGAAGGAATCCGGTGGGCCATCAAAGCGGGCCGCATGGCGGGCACGGTCGCAGCCGATGCAATCGAGCGTGATGATGTTTCCGCAGCCTTCCTGGGCCAATTCCAGTCTGAGTGGTTGCGTCGATATGGCCGCAACTTGAGAATTGCCAACATGCTCAACCGCAAGATCTCGAAGTGGGACGATAAGATTTGGGACGAGAGGACAGAACTTCTTGGTTTGCTTTCGCCCGACGAATTTGGACGCGGGCTGCAAACTGAATTCTCGGTTGGCTGGGCTCTAGGAATTGCGTGGGCCCATCCTCGTTTGGTGAAAGCGGGATTTGATAAGGTCTTGGGGAAACTTGGTATCGGCTAGCTACTGACCAAAAATCAGCAGCGTGAAGGTCTTCGAAATCACCGTCGGGTATGGGTGAGGACGTTGCGGCGTCGGTGCCGGTGGCGGGCCGAACTCAGCCGTGACGGTGTAGACAATGTGATTTTTCGTGTCTAGAGCCATGGTGCGCGCGCCACGCTGGGTCTGGATGGTCTGGACCACCGTGTACTTGTCGGGCGAATCCTCATGTGCGACAGTGATGACCCCTTCCCCGCAGGAGGCGAAGGCTAAACCGGTCCCAGGGTCGAAGCGGTTCGCGTCAATGCCCTTGCCGATGGGGATGGTCGCCACCACTTTTCCGTTGGTATAATCCACCACCGCCATCAACTGATTGTGGCAGCCGGCAAACAGCCGCTGATGCGCGACATCGATGGCCATCCCAGCGGGTTCCTCGCAAGGACTGACCGGCCAGGTGTTGAGTACCTTGAGTGTCTTCGAATCGAAGGCGACGATCTTGTTCTTGTCCTCCACGTTGACGTAGACGTGTCCGGCGCTGTCTGCTTGGGCGGTCTCTGGTTTCCCGCCGAGCGGAATGCTGCCCAAAATTTTGCCAGTTTCCGCGTCGATGGCGGTCGCGTCCTTGCTGCCTCCGCCATTAAAGGTGAACACTCGCTTGACCGATGCGTCGTAGAGGATCGCGTCGGGATCTTTGCCTTCGAGCGAAACCTCGCTCGCCACTTTCATCGCTCCGAGATCAAGAATCGTCACGGAGCCATCCGTGCTCAAGAATGCGCGCTTGAGTTCCGGCGCAAAAACGATGGCGTGGGCTCCTTTAACGCCAGGAATGTCCGCTACTTGCTTGCCTTCAGAATCCACCACCAGAATATGCGATCCGCGCGGAATGAAGACGTGGCCGGTACCGGGTTCCACATCAAAATAGTCCCAACCACCTTCTCCGCCCAACGTGAGCTTCTTCAGCAGATGGTAGCTGGAATCTTTTGGCGCACCGAACGCCCGATGCGTCGGCACTATCACCAAAGTTAGAACGAGGATTGCTCCAAGCCAAACGATCGACTTTTGCATCTTCCCATCATAATTCAGGCTCTTGAAGTAACCACTGTCGAATCTCGCCGTCAGAGTATATGGGCATGATGGAGCGAACCCATGACGTCTAAAGTCGTGTGTATACTGGCGCTGTTGGCGGGGCTCGCGTGCCAGCCGGGTTCGGCCCAGATGGATTCCTGGATGTCCGATCGCGAATTGGCGACCTACTTGACGAGGAACGGCGTTGCTGTGAGTGCGGAGCGGGCCAGTCTATGGTTCGACAGCGGAGTCCTGGAACCCGAGGAAATGGACGCGTTTGCCAAACTGGTAAATCGCGGCATCATTGACATTGAAACGTACCTGGGCGTCTCGCGCTCCGGCGGCCGCAGGATCCGCTATTTCATCAGCAACCGGGTGGAAATCTCGCACTCCACCTGGAGGTCGATTTTCTTGCCCATCGAGAAAGTTCAGAACCGCACCGCGCCCTATCTGCACGAGACCGTGCACCAGGTGGCGCCGTGTAACGACTGCCCCATGTGGTTCAGCGAGGGCTTGGCATCCTACGTACAGAGTTACGTGAGCCAACATGCTGGCGGCTACGATGGCGCCATTTTCGCGCGGCGCGGGAACCGCGGCATCGATCAGGACGCGCGGCGCTGGCTGGCTTCCGATCGTGGCCAGGTGGTGCTGCCATTTGTCGGAGTTCCCGGCGAACCGCCGGACATCAATTACGACCGCTCCAATGTGGCCGCGCCGTTCTACGTCATGGCGCAGTCGCTGGTGAAATTCATCGTGGACCGCGCCAAACTGGACAAGCTTCGCCCGGTTTTCGAAGCGAAGGATTTCGAGGCAGAACTCAAGAGCGCCACCGGCAAAAGCTCCGCCGAGTGGAAAACGAATTGGCTGGCGAAACTGAACAAGTAGCTTTAATCGAAATCCCGCCTCACCGGATGGTCGATGATGATGACTCGTCCGTCGGTCAGCCGTCGATGGTCAACTCAAGTTCGCCCTCAATCAACTCATACACTTCTTCCTCGGGATGGAAGTGCTCGTGAATGGATGAGGCACGAAACTTGCTGAACTACGATTCCTTTTCAGTTCTCGCGGTAATACTGTTTAGACAAGCATGGATTTGGTGAAAGCAGCGCGAAAGGGCGAGGAAGCTGCCTTTCTGCAGTTGTTCGATGAGCACCACGTGCCGCTGTTCCGCTTCGCATACCGGCTGACAGGATCGGTGGCGGATGCGGAAGATATCGTGCAGGAGTGCTTTTTATCGCTGCTGCGGCCTGAATGCACATATGATCCGAAGCGCACGCCGGTAAGAACCTATTTGTTCGGGATTGTTCGAAACCAATCCTTGAAGAGGCTGCGGAAGAGCGATTTTGGAGTGGACGCGACGCCTGCGCGATCGCCGGAGAGCGAAATTTTGCGCAATGAGATGGAGGACACGGTTGCCCGTGCCGTGATGGAACTGCCAGACATTCAGAGAGAGGTACTGGTGCTGGCTCATTATGAGCAGATGCCGCTGGCAGAGATCGCGCAGGTCTTGGGCCTAGAATTGGGCGCAGTTAAATCCCGCCTGCAACGCGCCCGCGCCAGTTTGAAAGAGATGCTCGCCGCATATGCGCCGGGCTTGGAGCGAAAACGATGAACGACACAGAACTCGATAAGTTACTCAATACGTGGAGTATGCCGCCGGTGCCGGCTTCCTTGCGCGCGGACGTTCGGGTAGGGTTCCACGCGCGACCGGAGCGTCGGAAGTTTCCCGTTGTGCGGGTACTGATCGCCGCAGTTAGCATTGGCGTTTTCTTACTAGCGGTCACCTTGGCGCTTCCACAGACGCTCAGTCTGGTTTCCCCTCCCGTCCGGCCTCCCTACATAGTAGATTCCGATGTCGTGCGGTATGCGAACGACGGCACATCTTCGGTTGAAGTTCATGTCGTGTCGTACAACAACAACGGAAGCGAGATTGTTTTATACGAGGTCGCTCCCTCGTTCCTAACTGCGATCCGGGTAGGCCTGGAGGCGGCCGGGTCTGTTGTGGGTCGGCTCACGCTCCCGTTCGTGGTTAGCCCTGAACAATTGAGGAGTCTTCGATCCACTGCTCTCGTTACCGCGGGGTTCGAACATTATAGGCTAGGCAGCGCGGCCGCTCTCCTCAATACTGGTTGCGTGATCGGAACTGTGGTTGACCGCGAAACGATACTCGCCTATCCGACCGTTGCAGTCCGGCAATTCGACGGCGGGCGGAGGACGACGCTGTGGATGGCTCCCGATCTGGGGTGCTTTGCTTTAAGAATTACGACCGAAGAACGGCGCCCCGACGGCACGTTTCGCTTGGTGAGAAAAAAACAGGCGGCTAAGGTAACTCTTACGCCGGGAAAAACTGCCGTAATGTCGCGAAGAAAGCCTGGATGAACTCCACGCCCGTTTGCGTGGCCACATCGTCGTGGCCTTCCACGACCGGCACCACCACTCGCACCAGCGCAGTATCGGTACGGTTGTATCGAATCGCGTCCCAAGCCACGAAAGCCGCGGCTTTGTATTCGCTCGCCACCACGCGATCGCGCGATTGGTACCAATACAAAACCATCGACCTGCTCTCGCCCTTCGAAACCAAGTACCGGTTGATTTCCATCGGCGCGGCGCGGCCCGGGACGGTTACCGGAATGGTGTCGGCGATGGTCCAGACCCAGCCCGACCCCGGCAGACAGTTCTTGGGCGAGTGCGGTGTTTGCCCGGCCCGTTGCGATTTAAAAAATGCCACGAACAGGTTGGCGACTTTTTCCGGCGATGCGGCGTATTCGCGTGTAATGTAGTCGTCCGCGCGCAGGACGTCTTTGACCTCTTGCTCCATCACGCCTTGCTGGATCATCCGCCATTCGCCGAGCTGCTTAGGAAAACCGTCCAGCGGCCGATAGGAAGGCAGCGTCTCGCTACGCGAGAATCCGTAGAACAGCGATCCCTGCACGATCAGACAAAGACTCAGGATCATGGCCGCGCGGCCTTTCAGGAAACTAAGTTGTGCCATGTTTCCCCGCAGCGCGATAAATTCGATTCACAAGTTGATGGAATGCGATGAGCAGTGTAAGAGCCACCAGGAACAACACCCATCCTTCAAAAAGATGAAAGACGCCGCGCGCCAAGTCCGGACGATAATCGCTGAGGACGCCCGTCAGCGTGACACGGCTGGCATTGGCTGCGATGGCAATGGGAATGGTGGCGGGCAGCAGCACCCAGCGCATCCAAACCTTCTTGTCGAAGAAATAAGCATAGATCAATGACAGGAACCCGAGCGACATCAGGGAACGAATTCCGCTGCAAGCCTCCACCACCGAAAGCCGCTGGTTGGCGAGTTCCAAAACATTGCCGTCCCGCAACACCGGAATGCCGATGAAGTTCAAAACGGTCTCCGCTACACTCGATGCGAATAGCTGCAACGGCAGCGTGATGCGCGCATAGATGATGGCCGGGATGGGGAGCATAAACGCCAGCAGGAATAGCGGAAACGCGAGAATCTTCAGTGTGCGCGTTCCACCTAGGAACAAAACCGCGCCCACCAGCGACACCAGGAAAGCGGCGCGTGCGACGAAGATCTGTGCGCCCAACGTGCCAAGAAGCATTAGAACAGCGCCCAGGATCACGATTACCAGGCCCCAGTAATTTGGAACGGGCTTTTTGGCGGCGAGTTGCCCGCGGCGTTTCCAAATGATGTAACCCGCAACCAACGGTACGAAAAAGCCGTGACCCACATCCTCGTCAGTTGCCCATTGACGGACCAGACCAAAGAGAACCGGAGCGTAGCAGGCGATCAACAGGACGCCGAACCAGGCGATTGCCGTCCAGGGTAACTGCGCTTTTTCGGACGATGCCGCGTTCTGTTCAGGCAGGCTGTTGGCGTAGGTTGCCATGCTATTGGAGGTACTCTAACCCGCCCCTGGTCTGATCCGAAGGATCGAACGGGACTAAAATAAGCTTGTGGCCGTCTTGCGCTTGGTTGTCTTCCTGATTGTAGCATCGAACCTTTTTGCTCAAACCCCAATATTCCCCCTCAGCGAGATCCGCGCGGGCCAGCACGGAATTGGGAAAACCGTGTTCTCCGGCAATAAGATCGAAGACTTCCAGGTGGAAATTCTCGGCGTGCTGGAGAACCTTGGTCCCAAACAGTCGGTGATCCTGGCGCGTTTGTCGGGAGGGCCGCTGGCGAAGACAGGCGTTATGCAGGGCATGAGCGGAAGTCCGGTTTATATCGACGGACGATTGGTGGGCGCGGTGGCGCTGGCGTTTTCTTTCGCTACGGAACCGATCGCAGGAATCCGGCCCATTGAGGAAATGCTGGCCGTGGGCACCCAACCTGCGAATCAGCCTCGCATTGCAGCGCGCCGTCCCATGAAGGATGTCCTTCCCCAACCGGCGCGTGCAGCTAGCTCGGATTCACTGGCAACCAGCCTTATGGAAATCGCCACGCCGGTTTCTTTCAGTGGGTTCACATCCGCAACGCTCGATCACTTCGCTCCGGAGCTCAAGAAGCTGGGCCTGGAACCGCGGCAGGGAATTTCAAGCGGCGGGCGGCTGCCTTCCAAATTCGGAAATCCGGATTCGTTGCGGCCCGGAGACATGATATCGGTGGATCTCCTCTCGGGCGATCTGTCCATCGGCGCTGAGGGTACCGTCACTGAAGTGGATGGAAAAAAGATTTACGCGTTCGGCCATCGGTTTTTGTCGGTGGGCGAGACGGAACTTCCTTTCGCCCGCGCCGAGGTGCTGACGCTGCTCCCGAACCTGGCAGCATCGTTCAAAATTTCTACCGCGCGCCAATGGATGGGCACTATTACGCAGGATCGCAGCACCAGTATTTATGGCGAGCTCGGCCGCAAGGCCGACACCGTCCCCATCGCGGTGACGATGAAGGACGGCCAGCGGGCGCCGATCTCTTATCACATGCAGATGGTGAACGATCGCGTGTTAACGCCGTTCATTGTGCAGATGGCGGTCTATTCGGCCATCGATGCCACCGAACGTACGCTGGGCTTGGCCAGCTACTCACTGCGCGGCGCGGTGGAATTCCAGCCGGGTGTGCCGCCGTTGAAACTCGATAACGCGTATGCGGGCGACTTCAACGTGCCGCTCCAGGCGTCGAGCGGCGTCGCTTCTCCGCTGGCTTACCTTATGAGCGCTGGTTTTGATGCGCTGAAGATCAAGAACATTTCGCTCGAGATCCAAGCTTCCGAGCGCAAACGGCTGCTGCAGATTGACCAGATCACTGCCTCGCGCAAAGACGTTCACCCCGGCCAGCCCGTGGATTTGACGGTTACGTTCACCGAAGAGAACGGCGTGGAAGCGGAGAAGACCGTCCGTTACAACGTTCCCGTCGGTGCGCCGTATGGCATGCTCAACTTTACGGTTTCAGATGCCTCTTATTCGAACCTGCTCGACTATCAGCAGTTGGCCGCCACCGTTCTGAAGTCTCCCACCCAGTTGGTCTCGTTCCTCAATGAGCTACGTCCCAACACGAATGCTTACGTGCGAGTGTGGCGCACCGATCCTGCGTATCAGGTGCAAGGTGAGGATTTGCCCGACCCGCCGCCATCACTGGGCCTGATTCTTGCGAAAGCACAGGCTGCTCAGGGGACGTGGTTTGCGCGCGGGTCGAAAATCGACGAGCTTTTGATTGAAACCGGCAACGTGGTGGTGACCGGATCGAAGAACGTTTCCGTGGAAGTGAAGGAATGAACCATCTCTCACAAAGCCCTCGTCGGCCTGCTGGTGATATCGATAGCGGCCTCAGGTGCGGGTCCAGGGGGACCCNNCCAGGGGGTCCGCCCCACCTATGTCATTGGATGTGTGCTGTACATCTTGGCAATTACATCTCTACACGCCGCCACCACCACAACCTGGGAGATGAACACCTATCAGGATTTTCTGAAAGGCCACTTCACCGGCGTCTCGCTGGACCGCGATGGAAAGCTGATGCTCGCGCCCAAGCTCGAAACGGTTTTTTCGTCCGGTCAATCTGTCATCTGGAGCATCGCCGAAGCGCCGGACGGATCTTTTTACGTTGGGACCGGGCATCGCGGCCGGGTGTATCGAATCGATGCTTCAGGCGCCAGCACGCTCATCTGGACCGCGGATCAGCCGGAAGTTTTCGCTGTTGCGGTGGATGCTGCGGGTATCCTCTATGCCGCAACTTCGCCGGACGGAAAAGTCTATCGCATCGAGAAGGGAAAAGCGGCCGAGTTCTACGCACCCAGAGCGAAGTACATCTGGTCGCTCGCGTTTGCAAAGGATGGAAGCTTATTCGTGGGCGCCGGAGATCCCGCCAATGTCTATCGTGTGAACAAATCGGGCAAAGCGGAACTTTACTATGAAACCGGTCAATCGCACGTAACCGCGCTCGCGTTCGATTCGCAGGGGAACACGCTGGCCGGAACTGAGCCGAACGGCATCATCTACCGCATCAGCGCGCGCGACAAAGCGTTCGTGCTGTATGACGCGAATCTGCCGGAAATCCGTTCCATCGTTCCCATGCCCGACGGCACTGTGTACGCCGCGGCGTTGGGCGGCTCTGTNNACGCAAGCCGGCGCCGACATTAAACCGAAAGCGGATTCGTCCAGGCCAGCCGTGCAGGCCGGCCAAGCCGTTACGTCCCTCACTAGTCCGCTGGTTGAAATACCGGGCGTGGACAAATCCGCGCTGTATAAAATCAATTCTGATTCCACCGTCGAAACTCTGTGGAGCTCGAAAGATGAGAACGTCTACAGCATTGTGGTTGAGCCGGATGGCGGCATCGTGTTCGCCACCGATGGGCAAGGCCGTGTCTACCGGCTGAATCCGGACCGCAAGGCGACGCTGCTGGTGGAGACCAACGAAGGCGAAGCCACGCGTCTCATAGCCGCGCCCGGTGGTCTGCTCGCAGCTACCGGTGACATGGGCAAACTTTTCCGATTGGCTGGCTCGGAGGGGATGAGTGGAACCTACGAATCGCCTGTGCACGATTCCGGGACCGTGGCGCGCTGGGGGCGAATGAGCTGGCGCGGTCCGGAAGGAAAGGCCGGCTTTTTTACGCGTTCGGGAAACTCCGCGCGGCCGGACAAAACCTGGAGCGACTGGGAACCGCTTGCGGATCTGCCTAATTCGCTGGTCCGCAGTCCCAATGCCCGCTACATTCAATGGCGCGCCGAGCTGAAAGGTCCCGGCGCTGCGGTGGAAAACGTGAGCATCGCGTATCTTCCGCAGAACAATCCGCCGGTGGTTCGAAGCATCAACGTAACCACGCTAGCTCCGAGTGCTTCGTCGCAGCCCAAAGCGTCCAGCTCCGCCTCAGCCGCCTACAGCATCACCGTCACCGATACCGGCGAATCCTCCACGCCCGCTGGCACGCCCACGCAAGCTCTTTCGCGCGGTCCTAGTTCGCAGATCCAGATCACCTGGCAGGCGGACGATCCGGACGGCGACCGCCTGACGTACGCGCTGTATTTCCGCGGCGAAGACGAAAAGGAATGGAAGCTGTTGCGCGCGAATATGGCGGAGAACACATTGTTGCTGGACGGCGATATCCTGGCCGACGGGCGCTACTATTTCCGCGTAATTGCTTCCGACCGTCCGTCCAATCCTCCCAACGTCGCTCGCGAAGATCAATTGGTGAGTTCGCCCGTGCTGATCGATAACACGCCGCCGGTGGTTATGCTCAGCGCGCCCCGCCGCAGCGACAGCCACCTGGAAGTGGACGCGGACGTCGTGGACAGCACCTCACCGCTGCGCCGCTGCGAGTATTCGATCGACGCCGGCGCGTGGGTTCCGGTGGAAGCCGCTGACGGAGTAACGGATTCTCCACGCGAGCAGTTCCACATCGTAATCGACAAGCTCCGCGCAGGCGAGCACTTGCTAGTAGTGCGCGCGTACGATACCGCCAACAACGCAGGCCTGGCCAAGGTTGTGGTGCGCTAAGACGTTTCTCGTTGGGTACGGGATTACCAGCCCGAGAGGATCTGAATTGTTTGCGAATCGATAATTCCCTTCCCAAAAGTTCTTAGCGACTGCGCGATTTCCTTGCCGCCGATGTCCGTTACTAATTGGTCAAATTTGCAGCCCGCGCAGTACGGACCGGGAGTCCCGCCGCTCTGTGCGCGCTCTTCCTGGTAGGCGGCTTTATCGGCAAAAAAGAGCCGCGCCTCCTGGTACAGCTCTGAGTTGAAGCAATCGTCCGGGCGTGCGTGCGTGAGAGTGGAGAACACCAGTTCGCCGGCGGAGTGGGGCGCCGCACAGCACGGCAGAATTCGGCCGTGCGCATCCATGACCATCGTTTTGTAGAGCCAGTGGCACGTGTGCTCGGATGGCACAACCGGTAGCTTCGTGCTGGCCGGCTGCCGCTCGCGATGTTGAGCGAGTTTGTCAGCCCACGACGTTTCGAATTCGTGCTCGATGGTTTCCGTGGCCATCTCGTCCGAATCCACGGCATAATTCCCGCTGAACTTTTCTTCGGTGCCGGAATCGAGCTCCACGTTAGTGAGTGGAACGTCCGCAGGCTGCACGCCGGGATCGTCCCAACTGACGTCGAACGGCGCTTTCACAGTGAACTGGTCCACACCCAGCGCTTTTGCAGTCTTGAACGCCAGCGGGATTTCGTGCGCATTGTGCTCGAACGCAAGAAACTGCCAGCGAAGGACAGGTGTGCGCTTCTTCAATGTTCGCTTGGCCCTTACCAGGTTCTCGATGTTTCGGTATACAACCTCAATGTTCCCGTTCTTCCGATATCTCTCATACACCTTTTGGGTGGCTCCATCGATGGAAAGAATCATGAAGTCAAGTCCGGATCGTACATAGGCCTCTGCATCGAATCGCTTGATGCTCAAGCTGGTAGAGATTGCGGTTTGCACGTAATAACTCTTGGCGATCTCGATCAGCCTTGGCGTATTGGGGTTAGTAAGTGGTTCGCCATAGTTACAGAACATGATTTGAAATGCATAGCTTCCGTAATGTTGCATAAGGCTACGGAAGAGGGCCTCGGACAACAGCCCCTTGTTCCAGTCGAAAATCTTGAGCGCTTTTACCGAAGTGGAATGCACGCATCCGGGACACGCCAGATTGCAGCCGTTGGATGGGTCAACCACCAATCCGTAAGGCCGTGAAAGCGGCGTTGTGCTTCGCGCGAGGAGTTCCCGTTTGGCGAGCATGAGGTTCAGAACTTTGAGCGTTAGTGCCTTCGCCGCCAGTGGCGAACAGGGACCGCGTCGAAAGTAGCCCCACAGCGGCTGGCGCGCAGCGTCCAGGCTCGATACAATCTCATCAATTGATTCCCGCCCACGTACCTTCTGGTCAATCGTGGATATCAGCTTATGTATCCCCGCAAGAGTGCCCCGGCGACCTCTATTTCGAATTATTCGCCGCAGGAACTGCATGATTTGTGTCAGCTCGTTTTCTATATAGACCCAAATAATCAGGAATCACCTACAGCACGAGGCGCGGATGCAGAGTTTATTTCATTCGAACGCCAAGTTCAGGAAGCGGAGGAAGCATAAAGAGAATATCAACGCGTCGCGCTTCAGCGCGCGAATCCACCTTCCCTGGCTTCCTGTGCTTCCTGAATTCCTCGAATTCGATGTTAGGATAATCGCTTGTGTTTGCTTTTCGGTGAGGCCATGGCACTGTGCGGTTTGCCGGCGCGGCCATCTCCAACATTCCGGGGCGCTGCATTGGCCCGCATCCTGCGAATCCTTTGCAACATTTGCTTCGACCGTCTGAGGAGAGACAACAGCACCTTGCCCTCAGCCGATCGCCGAGTCTTCACAGTCAGACCGTACTTGACTACACATTCCACACGTTCAACGGGGTCCAAAGCCCTACCGAGAAACCAATCATCCGACGACATTTGATCGCAGATTTGCAGGGCAGACAAACACATCTGCACCAGCGTGTCCTGTTCCTTGACTAGGAGACGATCGCGCTGGATGAGATAGCTCACTTTAGACACCAGGTTATCCATTGTCTGCAGATGGCACCGGAATCGAAGCGATTCGAAAAACTCAAGCAGAAGCGCAATTCGTTCGCCGTGCCCCGACTTCCCCGCGTACTCAACCAGAACACAGCACAGGGCGCTGGCGTGGGGCAATCCACGTAGCCGAGGAGGGCAATGAAGAAATATCACCGCGTCGCGCGTCAGCGCGCGCGCGACCACCTTCCTTGACTTCCTCGACTTCGTGAATTCTTGAATTCGGCGTACTCGAATTCGATGTTACGATAGCTAATTCCATGCCTCTTTACCAAGTCGTCGTCCTCGCCGTCATCCAAGCGCTCACCGAGTTTGCGCCCGTCAGCAGCTCCGCGCACTTGGCCCTCGCACCCTGGCTCTTCGGCTGGAAGGATCCGGGGCTCACCTTCGACGTTGCGCTGCACGCTGGCACCCTGGCTGCGATTCTCATTTACTTTTTCCGCGATTGGGTGCAAATCATCGGCCAGGGACTGGGGCTGCGCGCTGGTACCGATCCTCAGCTCAAACAGAATCGCGCCCTGCTATGGCTGCTCGCGGCTGCGTCCATACCGATCGGCGTCATTGGATTCCTGTTCAACAAACAGGCCGACACCACGTGGCGCAATCCATATCTGATCGGCGCCATGCTGATCGTGATCGGTGTAGTTATGTGGATGGCCGAACGCAGGGGCGCCGGAACCAAGCCCATGAGCCAGATCGGCTGGGCTGACGGTCTGACGATTGGAATAGCGCAGGCGCTATCGGTGGTTCCCGGTACATCGCGGAGCGGCATCACCATCGTCGCCGGAATGTTCCGCGGCCTCGATCGCGAGACCTCCGCGCGCTTTTCTTTCCTGCTCGCCGCCCCGGCTATCGCCGCGGCAGCGCTGAAAAAAGGCTGGGACATCCATAAACATGGTGGCATCCCGCCCGATATGAAAGTGCCGTTCCTGGTGGGCACCGTGCTGAGCGCCATCCTGGGCGCGATCGTCATCGCCTTCTTTCTCCGCTACCTCCGCCGCCACAGTCTGATGCTGTTTGTGTACTATCGCATCGTTTTTGGCATAATAGTAATCGCTCTTGCTGCATTTTTCCGCTTCACCGCGGAATGAAGATTCTAGGTCCGACTCGCTTCCACAGGTTGAACGAAGCAGGCGCATTGGTGTTCCTGTTCGTGGGGCTCTTCTTCAGCCTCAGCCTGGTTTCCTATCACCCGCAAGATCCATCCTTCAATTCGGCCTCCGGCGCTCTACGCGCCCATAACCTAACCGGCTTCGCTGGATCGTACACCGCCGACCTCTGCTTGCAGGTTCTGGGACTCAGCGCCTTCGCCATCCCGGTGCTGCTTTGGATGCTGGCCTGGCGTTGGGTTCGTTCTGCGGAAATTCAGGCGCCGCTCATCAAGGTGATGGGGTCTGGCTTGCTGTTGCTTAGCACCTGCGCCACGCTCTCGCTGCTGCCCATGTGGCACCCTTGGAACGGCGCGTTCTCGGCCGGTGGCATACTCGGCGTCTTGCTGGCCGATTCCCTGATGACGTCGCTCAATCTTACTGGCGCCGCGCTGCTCACAGGCATCTGCCTGATTTTATCTCTCTACCTGATTTCAACTTTCTCCATGGCGACGTTCGCCAGATGGCTGGCCGGACCCTTAGGATTGCTACGGAACGCACTTTCGTGCTGGGACAACTGGCGCGCCGAACGCCGGCAGGTTGCGCTGGAGCGTGCGCAAGTTCGCGCCCAGCGTAGAGCGGAGAAAGAAGCTCTCGGCGAAACCAAGCAAGTGGTGCGGGAAGCCGCGGCGGAGCTCAAACGAGCCCGAGCCGCTGCTGCTGCAGTTGAATCGGCGCACATGGAACCCCAGGCCCCGCCTGCGGACGATCAAGAAATTCCCATTCACACGCTCGAATACGATCCGCCGCCTCCACCACCCGCTCCGGCTCCGGTGGAGACCGCTGCGCCTTCGCCAGGCTTGACGCGTGGACGATTTCCCTCGGTGGCAGAAGTTACCGAACACCCTGAGTACCGTCTGCCCGCAACGGATTTGCTCAACGAAATCCCGGGCCGCAACTCTTACGATTCCATCGAGCTCAAAGAAATCGCTACCCGGATCAAAGCGAAGTTCGACGAGTTCAACGTCCGTGGAAACGTGGTGCAGATCAATCCTGGCCCGGTGGTCACGACCTTCGAATTTAAGCCCGAGGCCGGAATCAAATACAGCCGCATCACCACGCTCTCGGAAGATTTGTGCCTGGGATTGCAGGCTGAATCGATCCTGATCGAACGCATTCCCGGCAAACCTACTGTGGGTATCGAGGTTCCCAATTCGCGGCGCGAGCTGATCAGCATTCGGCAGATTCTGGAATCGGAAGAATTCAACGATTCTAATTCCCGGTTGACCATCTGTCTCGGCAAGGACATCAGCGGACGTATCAAAGTTGCCGCGCTCGAATCCATGCCGCACCTGTTGATCGCCGGCTCAACCGGGGCCGGAAAGAGCGTGATGCTGAATTCCATGATCATGTCCATCCTGTATAAGGCGACGCCGGACGAAGTGCGCATGATCCTGGTGGATCCGAAACGCTTGGAGATGGGGCTGTACGAAGGAATCCCGCATCTGCTGACGCCGGTGATTACGGATGCGAAGAAAGCCACCAACGCATTGCGCAACGCGGTGCTCGAGATGGAACGGCGCTTGAAGCTGCTGGCCGGGCAGGGAGTTCGCAATATCGATCAATACAATCGAAAGATGCGTCAACTGCAGAACGAGCCACGCAGCCTGTTCGACGAGGAAGAGCCAATGACGGCGGAAGATCTCCGGCCGCTTCCGTACATTCTGATTTTGATCGACGAGTTGGCGGATCTGATGATGGTGGAGCGCGGGAATGTGGAAGAAGCCGTCACTCGCCTGGCACAAATGGCGCGCGCCGTCGGCATGCACCTGGTGTTGGCCACGCAACGGCCCAGCGTGGACGTGATCACTGGCTTGATCAAGGCGAATTTTCCATCGCGCATCAGCTTCCGCGTGGCCACGCGCGTGGATTCGCGCACGGTGCTGGACATCATGGGCGCCGAGCACTTGTTAGGGAAGGGCGACATGCTGTTTCTGCCGCCCGGTTCTTCGCGGCTGATCCGCGTGCACGGCGCGTTCGTGACGGAAGCCGAAACCAATCGCGTGGTGGAATTCTGGAAGAATCAAGCCCGGCCGGATTATGATCAGACCTTCCTGCTGGCTCCTCCGGCGGAGGAGGGCGAAGAGGCCGAGGGCGCCGAATTCGTAGGCGCAGACGATCCCGCATACACCGATGCCGTACGGGTGGTGTTAGAAATGGGCAAAGCATCCACATCCACGCTGCAGCGCCGGTTACGCCTAGGCTACGGTCGCGCGGCCAGAATATTGGATATGATGCAGCGCGAAGGCATCATCGGTCCGCCGGACGGCAGCAAGCCTCGAGAGGTGCTGAAGCGGCCGGATTGGTTGGAAGAGGTGGAAAACCAACTACGCTAGCGGGGACGCCTGGAAGCTGTGAAGCAAGGCACCGACTCCCTCACGGTCGCGGTTCGGTAACGCGCTCGAAATTGAGGAGCCTCATTCCGAACCGCGACCGTAAGGGAGTCGGTGCCTTGCTTCACACGGAGTGGGGCCCCCCTTTAGCACTAGAATGGTTGCGGTGAATCGACGAACGTTTCTTGGCGCAGGCGCGGCCGCGTCCCTGGCCGGCCAGGAGATCCTGACACTCGCGCCACCCAAGGCGAATGCGCGGATTGCATACGGCAAAGATCCGCTACAGTTCGGCGATCTCAGATTGCCCTCGGGACCTGGGCCGCATCCCGTCGTCATTTTCGTTCACGGCGGGTTCTGGAGAGCAGCGTACAATCTGGATCACGCCGGACATCTTTGCGCGGCGCTGGCCCGCGCAGGCGCGGCTACCTGGAGCATCGAGTATCGCAGGATCGGCGATCCGGGTGGCGGCTGGCCAGGCACGCTCGAGGATGTGCTGCACGGTTCGGAACACATCACGGCACTGTCGCGCCGTTATCCCCTGGACCTTCAGCGCATAGTCGCGTCGGGACATTCCGCGGGCGGACAACTGGTGCTTTGGCTGGCCGCGCAACGCGCTGTTGATTTACGCGGCGTCGTTCCCCTGGCAGCCGTATCGGACCTGCGCCGCGCCTGGGCGTTGCAGTTGAGCGGCGGCGTGGTGAAGCAATTTCTGGGTGGATCGCCGGAGCAGGTGCCTCAGCGCTACGACGCGACATCGCCCGTCGAGTTGTTGCCGATTTCGGTACCGCAGCGCATGGTCCACGGAACCGCTGACGAGATTGTGCCGTTCGAGATGAGCGAGCGGTTTGCGAAAAAATCGAAGAATGCAAAGTTGATTGCACTCAAAGGCGCGGGACACTTCGAGTTGATCGATCCTCGCGCGCGCGAATGGGAAACGGTTCGGAAAAGCATTCTAGATTGGGATTTCTGAACTTATGGATCTGGGTCTGAAGGATCGCATAGCGGTGGTAGCTGCATCGAGCAAAGGCCTCGGCAAAGCTGTCGCGTTGGGACTGGCGGCGGAAGGCGCCAAGCTGGCCATTTGCGCGCGCGGCGAGGAGGAATTGCGCCGGACCGCGGCCGAGATCCCAACTGAAGTTCTGGCTCAAACGGTGGATGTGACCGTGGAAGCGCAGGTCCGAGGATTCGTCGAAGCCGTGATGCGTAAGTTTGGACGCGTGGACATCTGCGTTACCAACGCCGGTGGTCCGCCCGCGAAGAAGTTCGCCGACACATCGTTGGATGACTGGCGATCGGCTGTCGATCTAAACTTCATGAGCACGCTGTATTTCGCGCAATCCGTGCTGCCGCACATGAAAGAACAACGTTGGGGGCGAGTGATTACGATCTCATCGGTTGCGGTGTTGCAACCAGTCGACGGGCTGATCCTTTCAAATGCCGCGCGCTCGGCCGTGCGTGGCCTGGTGAAAAGCCTCTCCAATGAGTATGCGCCATACAATGTGCTGGTAAACAATGTTTGCCCCGGCTATACGGCCACCGAGAGATTGAAGAAGTTGGATGTTCATCCGGAGGCGCAAATCCCGTTGGGACGCATAGGCACGCCGGAGGAGTTCGCCAGTCTGGTGGTGTTCCTGGCGTCCGAACGATCGAGCTACATCACCGGTGTTTCTATTCCGGTGGACGGGGGGTGGACGAAGGCGCTTTAGGCAAATCGGGCGCGGGATAATAAGGCTTGCCATTCAGGGCCTTCACTTCTTTTCCGAAGTTGGTGCCGTAGTCTTTGTCCGGATCGGCGAACAGCCAGGCATTGCGTTTGTAGTTCCAATCATCCGGACGCAGCGATTGCGCCGCTTTGAAGTACGCGATCGCTTCACGCGCGTGGCCGGTACTCACCAAATACTGAGCCATTTTGAAATTCGCATCGGCCAGAAGATTCTGGGGAGTGAACTGGTTCAGGGCTGCGCGCAACTGATCCGCGCTCATCGCATAAATGCTCTTGTCACCCTTTTCCAGCCAATCCAGCAGACCGGTCAGATACGGCTGCGCGTCGATGCCGTGCAGCGTCTTGTAGCGATTGTCGATGAAGGCGACCTCAGTCGGCCGGACGATTTTGCTATGTTCATCGATCCAAACCGCGGTGGGCAGGTTGACCATTCCATACAACGTGGCGACGGTGTGCTTGTCGTCAACCAGCACGGTGTAGTCCGGATTGGCCTTCTCAATCCACGGACCGGCGTCCTTGATGCCACCAATATCTTCGGCAACTGACACGATTTCGAAATTCTTGTTCTTGTTTTCCGCGTAGAATTTCTGCCAGCCCGGCAGGTCGAAGCGGCAGCCTCACCAGGAGGCCCAAGTGATCAGCAAAACGCGTTTGCCGCGAAACTCGTGGAGCGAACGAGACGCGCCCTTCCAATCCGGCAGCATGAAATCCGGCGCTTCCAGCGAATTCGCAATCTTCATCAGCGATTCCGGGCGCGATCCGAAAAGCCAGATCTGGTTCGCGTCATCGTGAATCGCGGGTTGCTTCAGCGTTCTGGCAAGCTCGGTCAAATTGAACAGCTTCTGGTTGTGCTCGGTCCTTAGAAAAGCCGCTTCGCGCGACTTGGGGATCGGCACGCAGAACTCATCCAGGCACGCACCCTGAGGTTTTAAGACGAATCGGGTGGCGCGCGTCAGGTCGGGAAGAGTAACCCAAAGATTCTCAGGCTCGCTCACGGCGTCCGACAGGCTGGAAATCGCGCCATCGTAGATCACCGTGGTTTGCGCAGCGGAAAGCGCCGCCGCGGCGAGCACGAAGAGGGTAATGGCGCGCATTGAAATACTAACCGCAATTATACACGCGCGCCTAGTCTGAAACATTTCTACTCATTTCTGTTGCCATCGCCCGTGGCTCTGCTAAAATCAAAAAAGAGTGGCGTACTTCTGTCGTCCCACCGCATTAGCAACGTTGGTGTGTTTGTGCGGCAACCTTCTGTTCGCCCGGCCCGATTATTTCACTCCCCAGCATCGGCTGTCCGGAGTGGGCGTGGACCGGGCGGAGATAACGCCCAGGGTACTGGACGACCGCACCGATCGCATGATCGAGTACGAGACTTTCGCTATCCTGCGCGAGCCGCAGGCCATCGCCGGAGCGGAGCGAATCACGGGCCCACGCCTTACGCGGATTTTTGACCGCGCCGCCACAACCAGCGGCCTGCCCTCCTCGCTGATTTCCGCCGTGGCGTATCTCGAAAGCTGGGGCGATGCCAATGCCGTGAGTCCGGCCGGCCCCAAAGGCATCATGCAATTTTCCGAAGCCACGGCGCGCGCCGCTGGTTTGCGCGTGGTTCGTCTCACGCGTTTCAAGATCACTACCGAACGCAAGTTGGTTCGCCGCAAGAATGACAAACCAATTTACCGAACGGTTCGCCATCGCTCTCCTTACACGGTGACGGTGCGTGACGACCGCCTGAATCCGGAACGAGCCGTGCCCGCTGCCGCCAATTACCTGGCGCGTCTCGAGAACAAGTTCGGCGGCCGGGACTGGGCGGTCTTCGCCTATCATTGCGGCGAGGGTTGCATTTCAGAGCTGCTTCCCCTGGCGCAAGCGGCGCTGGGGCACAAACAGCCCACCGTCGCGGGCATGTTTTTCGCAGCTACGCCGGCCCTCCATCGCGACCTGTATGAAGCGATTCAGCGTCACATGCAACGCGACTATTCGCCAACGTATTGGTTCCGAGTGATGCGCGCTGAGCAACTTCTGAATTTGTATCAGACCGATCGCGCCACATTTCGCGAACTGGTAGAGGAGTATCGTAATCCGGCCAACCCGGCTCGCCGCGCTAACGACCGTCTGATGGTCTGGCTGAAGTCGGAGGACATTTTCTACCGGACGGCCAGCGATTTGAAAAAAGCGGAGGGGTTGGTGAAGGCGCTCGACGATCCGAAGCTTTTCGGTTTCACGTTGTCGAAGCCTTCGGGCGACCCCGATCTCTATTTGCAGGCTACGCCGGCTGCGATCGGCACGTTGCTATACATCGCGTTCGAGACCCGGCGCCTGTTTGAAGAGCACAAACCCAAGGGTGAGCATTTCGTGCCCTTGCAAGTAGTGGAGCTGGTCAGCACGAACGACCGGCCCGCGGAGGCCGGCTCGCTGCTGGTGGACCCGGAATTCCCAGAACATTCCACCGGCCAAGTGTTCGACATTGACCGGTCGAACCTGCCGCCCGGCGAACGCGAATGCCTGAACTTCATCCTCGACGATATGGGCTGGGATGGATACCTGGGTTTTATCCAGGTGACGGGCGATACGCTGCACATCGGATGCTCGCCTGACTCGCGCGAGTTTTTCGCGAAGGTCTTTGAGGAAGCGATGCAAGCGCAGCGGTAAATCAATGCACCGACTCCCTCACGGTCGCGGTTCGGTAACACTCTTTCCGAACCGCGAGCGTAGGCGCTTTACTACTCAGAGACCGTCTG
>PMUN01000108.1 GCA_003166875.1 Bryobacterales bacterium
TGCGATCCACGTGCGATTCGGCCGCGAAGTGGACTACCGTGTCCGGCTTGGTTTCCTCGAAGATTTGGCGCAGCCCATCCAGATCGCAGAGATCGGCCTTCTGGAACCGGTAGCGCGGATTATCGGCCACCGAAGCCAGGTTCTCCAGGTTTCCCGCGTAGGTGAGTTTATCGATATTGACGATCTCAGTGGATGCATTTTGGAGGGCCAGGCGGACAAAGCAAGAGCCGATGAATCCGGCGCCTCCGGTAACTAGGATTTTCATTTAGACCTTTATTGTACCGGTAATCCGGCTTCGCGCGAAGTACTAAGCAGACAAATATACTGAAGTACTACGCAAGGTTAGTGAGAGGACCTCACCTTCCAATTCCATGCGGTCTCGACGATCTCTTCCAATGTGGAATGCCGCGGCCGCCATCCCATTTGCTCCGCTGATTTGGTGGCGTCTGCGATGAGACAAGCAGGATCGCCGGCACGCCGCCCGACCTCGCGAACCGGCACTTTTCGTCCAGATACTTTCTCGACCATCGCTATTACTTCCCGAACTGAGTGGCCCCGGCCGGTACCGAGGTTGAACGCATCGCTGGGTCGGCCGGTGTCCAGATAGCGAAGGGCGGCCAAGTGAGCCTCGGCTAGATCCGTGACATGCAAGTAGTCTCGAATCGCGGTTCCGTCCGGCGTGTCGTAGTCCGTTCCGTAGATCTCCAAAGGCTGATTTGGGTCCATGGCCGCGCGAATCGCCAGCGGAACGAGATGCGTCTCCGGGTCATGATTTTCACCCAGTTCTCGCTCCGGGTCCGCTCCGGCTGCATTGAAATAGCGAAGGGCTACCCAACGCAAGCCATGGATACAACCATACCAGTGGAGCAGACGCTCCACCATGCGCTTGGATTCCCCATAGGGGTTCACTGGTTGCTGAATGTGATCCTCGGTAATCGGGATTTGAAGAGGGTTGCCGTAGGTGGCACAAGTGGAAGAGAAAACTATTTTCTGCACATTTCGCGAGCGCATGGCATCCAGCAGATTCAGGGTATTGACCAGATTGTTGCGGAAGTACAACTCGGGAGCCCGCATCGACTCGCCGACATATGCGAAAGCGGCAGAGTGGAATACCGCTTCGATCGGGTACTGAGCGAATACTCTATCGAGCGCACTCCAGTCGCCGATGTCCGCCTCAATCAGGGGGCCCCATTTTACGGCCTCGCGATGTCCCCGCTGCAAATTATCGAGGACGACTGGCTGCATGCCGCTGAGGGCCAAGATCTTCGCTGTGTGGCTGCCGATGTAGCCGGCCCCGCCGGTAACTAGGACGTGCACGCGTTCTTCGATCTTAGCACCCGTAGGGCAAACCTCCGGCTGCCAGCTGCGCAAGCCGGAGGCTTACGCCACGGTGCGCTTGCCGGCCACGATTACCAGTGACAATCCGGGCCACGGCAGCAGGCCATCTACGCGGCGCCAAAACCAGACCGTTTTGTCAAAAATCTTCAGCATCACTTTGCTGATGCGTCCGCGGCGCAGCACCTTCCCATACAGCCACCATCCGGGTGTTCCAATTCTATTGAGTTGATACATGCGTTCGACCGCAAATCCGTGTTTTTCCAGCAACGCCCGGAGCTCCCTCCGGCTGAAGCGCCGCTGATATCCCAGCTTGGTATCCAAGCTGCTGAAAAGCGCCGGGCTCTGCGGCACTAAAACAATAATGCTCCCTCCCGGTTTCAAGATCTTCTCCGCGGACTCAATCAACTTCGCCGGATCGGCCGCATATTCCAGCACGTTTACGCACAGCACCGTATCAAACGGCCCTCCGGCGTTTTCGAAATCCTCCGGCCGGTCCGGATCAAGCTGGAGTACCGACACGTTGGGGGTACGCAGAAAGCGGTTCCGGAGCGCGTGCAGATACAGCGGATCTTTCTCCGCCGCCACGTACTCGAACCTGCGGCCCATCAGCCGTCCGGCGATGTTCCCGATTCCCGCGCCAAGTTCCAACACTGTGTCGCCCAGGTGCGGACGCAGCACTCGCGCCAGCCAGCTCAGATACTGCGGCGTACCGGTGAGATTGTTGAGAAAGGCGCGGCCGTACGGCTCGACATACAGATCGTCAATCAGCCAGAAGTGCAGGATCACGCCCAGCGCTTTCACGCCATCCTTCCAGCCGATCTTTTTGCCTTCTTCATAAGTCCGGCCATGATAGCTGATGGGCACTTCGTAGATGCGCAGCTTCCGCTTGGCGGCCTTCATGGTAATCTCGGGCTCGAATCCGAAGCGGTCCGAGCGAATGGGGATGCTCTTGAGCAGGTCTGTGCGGAATACCTTATAGCAGGTTTCCATGTCCGTGAGATTCAAGTTGCAGAACATGTTGGAAAGCAGCGTCAGGTATTTATTGATCATGGAATGCCAGAAGGGCAGCACGCGAGTCTGCTCATCCACTAAATAGCGTGAGCCGAACACCGCGTCGGCATTGCCGTCCAGCAGGGGCCGCAGAAGCCGGGGATATTCAGAAGGATCGTATTCGAGATCGGCGTCCTGCACCAGGCAGAAATCGCCGGACGCGTGTTCGATTGCGGTTCGCACGGCGGCGCCCTTGCCCTCGTTCACGGTCTTGCGGATCAGGCGGATGCTGGGTTCTTGGGACGCTATCCGGTCAAGAATGGCGGCGGTTCCATCGGTAGAGCAATCGTCCACGATGATCAGCTCCCGATCCATGTTTTCGGGAAGCGGTGCGGCCAATACCTGGGCCAGACTGCGCTCCACCGGTCGTTCGTTCGAAACAGGAATGAGGATGGAGAGCCGCAACTTCCCGGTATAGTGGGAGCGATTGCCGGGGAGGCATCTTCCCTTGGCTCCTCGCCTGCGTCAAGGTGCACTCCCGCGTTAAAATAACGGTGAATGACGCAGCCTGCATCGCGCAAAAGTGGTGGTCCCTGACTGCGGTTCGCGCCGTGTCGTTCCCAGATTTGGATGCTGCAAAGAACGGTGGTCTCCGCGTCCGGAGCATTCACCAAATTCTTCCGTTCCAACTATTTGCGTCGAATTGGGTTCGTTTCGCAAAAACACGGTTTCTAGTTCTTGACCTCCTGGGTGACGGTACTTAATCCGATTAGCTGGTATGAGCAGCCCGGAACAGATTGACGCCAATCAACGCAACGGGGCATTGTCCCAAGGCCCTAAGACACCCGAAGGCAAAGCCGCGTCCGCCCAGAACGCTCGCAAGCATGGACTGCTGTCCCAAGGCCTGCTACTGCCGGATGAAGACAAGGACGAATTCGACCGATTCGCACAGTCTCTTCACGGCGAGCTGAACCCGCAAGGGGAACTGGAGCACGCACTCGTCGTGCGAATCGTTGGACTACTCTGGCGCCTGCGTCGAGCAGGCAAGTTGGAAACGGGAGTTCTGTTTTGGCAGCAGTGCCTTGTTGAGGGCCCCCCTCCGATCGACGCCTACCCTCATGGGGAGGAGGATCCCAGGTTCCGAGACTACCTGATAGGCATTAACACAATCACAGGAGGCGAAAAACAAGCAGAGAAAGCAGGTGCGCCCGAGCTTGCAACCTTCGGCAGGGCTTACATCGGCGGAGAGAACTCGCTAGCAAAGTTATCGCGCTACGAGAGCGCTATTCAACGCAACCTCGTGCGGGCGTTGCACGAGCTACAGCGCCTCCAGGCGGCACGCAAAGGAGAACACGTGCCGCCACCCGTGGTGGTCGACATTGATGTCAGTGGCCTGCCTGAGCAAGTCACTCCGTCAGACGAATCTGGCCCGTCGCCTCTGACTTAACGGCCGCTCGTGGTCGTCGGCTCGGGACGAATTGGCATCGTGCCGGAAGTCGCATGCAGGACGGACCGTTCACAGACCTAAGAGAATCCGAACGCGATCCTCAACTTGCTCCAGCGTGTCTGCTGAGACCCGACCGCGGCGCCGTTTGAGTCTTTGCTTCGAAACAGATCGTAAGTTCTCGCACTGAACAAAGCTTTCCGCCTCCACGCCGGCCTCGGGCGGCCTCACCCTTACGTGCCAGCGGATCTTTCGGTCGGTCCGCGTCAGCGGGACCACCACCACGAGCTCCGCGGGACCTTGGTTGAACAGATCTACGGACAGGATAAGAGCTGGCCGGAAGCCAGCCTGTTCGCGGCCTAAGATGGGATCTAAATCGAGATCCCAAATTTCCCCGCGCGATGGTTCCGGTGTATTCATTCCTTGGATATCCCGTCCACTAGCGTCTGTTCCCATAGCGCCCGATCACGGAGTTCTTGCTTCCACGCCTTGGCGTCCCGTTTCAGCGCCGCGAAATCGGCGTTAGCGGCTCGCAGGAACCTCTCTCGGCGATACCGTTCGAGAGCCCGGTCCAAAACCGACTGCATGGACCGCTGCTCTTCGTCGGCTAGTTGGCGAAGCAGCTCGTGAGCTCGCGGACTAATGCGGACGTTCGGAGTTCGTGGAGTGGACTTCATATTCTAATGATAGCGCGTGTGTGAAGGACTGTATACAAATTTGTTTACTGATTGGCATACTTTCTCATCTACTCGGTACAGCGATGCGGGGCGGCGTGGATGACATCATCAGGGAGCTGTGTGAGGTCGAGGCGCGCGCCGCTCAGTTGATCGCCAAGCGGATGACCTTGGCCAGCATGGAGGTATGCTAGACAAGTAGACTTATAATTGTATGACACCGAGAGCCGAACGTCCCGTCATATGGATGGGCTCAAGCCGAAAAGATCTCCGCGCGTTCCCACGCCAGGTGCGGCGCGATATCGGCAAGGCGCTCTATGCCGCCCAACAAGGTGAAATCGATCCCGCGGCCAAGCCGCTCAAAGGTTTTGGCGGAGGATCTGTGCTTGAAATTATCACGGACCAGCACGGCGACACATGGCGCACCGTCTACATGGTGCGGTTTAAGGCATTGATCTACGTCCTGCACGCCTTCCAGAAGA
>PMUN01000455.1 GCA_003166875.1 Bryobacterales bacterium
GGTGGGGAGGTTGTTGATAGGGCGGGGAAGATGGGGTTGCGAAATTTGTGACTGGTTATCCGGGCTTGGGGGCTTTGCTGCTGGCGGTCGCGGGGGCGTACCCGGACAATTGGCGGCGGTCAGCAGCGCCCGATTCGCCCGATTAATGCGATTTCGGACGGAGCGTCTCGGGTCTCAAGGAGTTTTCACTTAGGATACTGCGGGCGGCTCTCCTCCCCGTTGCGTCCTTAACTTTGGGTATGAGCCTTCCGGTCTCTCGATCAGCTTGTTCGTCAAGACGTCAACTAGCCTACTCTGTCGGTGCATGCGCTCCGCAGGGTCTTCTATGGAGTCGATGCTCTGAATGACTAAGAGCCACTGATTGCCGTACTGGAGATGTTGACCTTTCTCGTTTGCTTGCCGGCGGTAGTGGTCCTCTCGCTCATGAAAAATGCGCTGTATGAAATAGATCAGCGTGCCGCAAACTGTCGTTACTGCTCCCTGCGCGAGGCCACTTGTGAACATCAATACCCCTCCGACAGCAACCAGAATGAAGCCGACGAGCACGATCCCGACCCATAGCTTGTAAGTCGTATCGGCATGCCTTGAGAGCGTTTCGTACTCCTTGTTGAGATTGTCCCGGAAGAACTTAATACTTTCTTCGATCTTGTCGAATCGAATCTTGTCGGCTTCAAAGAAGCCGGTCCTGGGTCGAAGGAATCCCGTCGGAACGGCGAGACTCTCCAGCGCACTGATGATGGTTGGCGAGCGCCTTTGATCGCCTCCATCCCCAGGATCGCTCGTCGAAGGGTGACTTGTCGGTGGCCTTGGCGGTAGAGGGGGGCCTGCCGGTCCCCCTTCGGGAGGCGTCCGATCGGACGAACCTTTTTCGCGCCGCTTCTTTGCGGCGCGTCGCGGTCGCGGCACCGAGTCGCTCGATTCCGAGTTCAACATCAGATCCGTAACGAATTCGCTGCAGGTGGTGTAGCGATCCTCAGGATATTTAGCTAGTGCTCTCTCGAACACTACATCCATGAGCTTCGGCAGGCTGCTATTGAGTGAGCTGACAGGGACGGGCGACTCGTTCGTGATTTTCCACATGATTGCGGAAGTGGATTCCGCCTCGAATGGCATTCTGCCGGTCAGCATCTCGTACGCGATCACGGCGAAAGAGAACCTGTCGCTTGCCGCGTCAACGATATTACTGCTAAATTGTTCCGGGGCCATGTAGGGGACCGTTCCAACTACCATCCCACTCTGGGTGGTTTTCCTTGAATCCACAATACGTGCGATGCCAAAATCGGCTATTTTGACATGTCCCGAGAGATCGATCAGGATGTTTGAGGGTTTAATGTCGCGATGAATGACACCTTGGGAATGAACATAGTCAAGCGCCGAGGCGATCTGCTGAAGGATGGAGTTCGCGACTTTAAGCGGTAGGAGCGCGTCCCTGCGCAAGGTTTCGCTGAGAGATTCGCCCGGTACGTACTCCATTGCGATGTAGGCGAGCTCCTTCGTCGTACCCGCATCATAGACTGCTACCACTCCAGGATGTTGAATGCGAGCCGATGAGTAGGCTTCCCGCTGAAACCGCTTCTCAAAATAACTTTCAGGAGCGTCCATTAGTGAAGTGTCAAAGGGCAAGATCTTGAGGACGACCTGACGGCCGAGGGCCCGGTCGGAGGCCAAGTAAACGGTGCTGAAGGCACCTCTGGCGAGAGTCCTGGTTATCTCGTAACGGTCAGCAATTTGCTCCATACGCGTCGCTCAAGACCTGCGACAAGTATTAGTGTAGCGCTCTACGGCACTTAAAAATAGGATAGTTGTTCATTCCACAATGATAGGGGAATAAATCGCTCGAAATAATGCGTGGAGGCTCGCAACGCAACGGGTTCCGGTTCGCATCCTTGAATGTCAGATCGGTGGTGCCACCGTCCCATGCAGCCGTAACCCTTACACAGGAGATGGCAGCCAACGTAGCCCGACGAGATGTCGGCCGGCATCTTCTCATTTTTGAGAAATGGCGACGCCTTGACTCACTTTCCCGTTTTGTGAGCAAACCGCGGATTAGTAATGTTGAATCCGCTAGGGTCCACCCGCACGGAGATTACTTGACCGGTCGCGGCCTCCTCAGACGACTCCCAGCTTGTGCCGAACTCATGGATGCTGTTTTGCAACAGCCTGGCGTCAGGGCCTTCTCAGTCCCTGAACGAGCATGCTTCCAGGTTAGATCCGACCGATGCAAACCGGGGAATCGGGTCCGTGGACGAGGCTAGCACAACGTTGCTCAGTGGGGCTAATTCGCCGGTTACCAACACAGAACCCAGGGTTGCTTCTCCGGCCTTCGCAGCGATTACTACACCGAATCGCACTTCTTCGGGAGTCGTGCGGCCAGTATCCCCATCCGTCCACTCCCACACCGCCCATGCCGTGGTGCCAGACCTCTCCAAGCAAACAAGCTGAACGTCCCGGTGAGACGGCTTCAACCTGGCGGCCGCAGTAGCTTTCGCGGGAACGCCAGGGCCCGGGGCGCTGTTGCCTACTATGTTCGTCATGATCAGCCTAGCCTTGCAGTGGGATCGGTTCGCCGGATCGCCTGAGATATCCGTGGCCGTCGCGTACACCTCAACTTTGTCGGGAAGCCCCGAGAGTCTCGCCCTCAGGCGCGTTCCAAAATCGACCTTTGCGCCGCCAGTGCCGGCCTCTTGAAGATCGGTCCTAAAGGCCCCAGGGAACCCTTCTCGGAAGCATAGTTCGAAGTTGACGTTGGCGTCTTTAGCCCCCAGGTCCGCTGCTAATGAGGTGTTGACGCCGGCGGCGATCGTGAACGCAACTGGCACCTGGCCACCGTCGTGTCCGCAGACACGAAAGGCCAGGCCAGCCCGTCTGCGACCTACCTCGACCTGATCAGCAAGTTTGACGCGCTCGCCAATCGCGCGGGACCGTGCCTCGATCGTTGCGGTGGTCGGTGTATCCTTGGGACCAAGCTGGAACACGTTAAGGCGCACGTTGGCGACCCGGACGCGGCAAACACCCAGTTCCCTGGTCTCCTCTGGGATCGCGTCCATAAAGACGAGGCTGCTGGCGGAGTCTTGACGCCCTGGGACCCTCTTGCCGTTCGCGAACGCAATCGCTTCTGAGGCATATTGTGCACCGACAATCCTGGCGCTCACGTTCGTGTTAAAGAATACAACGATGTCCCACGGCGAGGACTGGAATACCAGCGGGAACTGCTCCTTCCTAATTTCAAACATGATGTCGCCAATTAGTTCGGCCGTTCCTTCTTCCCGCGCAGTCTTCCACACTAGAGTTCGCCCGTGCTCTTGGATCTCGTCTCTAAGGCCCTGGAACTGCCGATCAATGTTTCCTAGAGATGCCGCTAGCTCTGAGAAGTGTCTCTGGACAGTCGGTGGTATAAGGAGGCCGCCCTTGTATCCCCTATCGTGATAGATCTCCGCCCATGCATGGTCAAGAATCGAACGAATTTGAATCTCAAATTTTAAGTCTGCGAATCTCTTGTACTCCAGCAAGCTTGAGCGACCCGTGTTGAGTCCTAGGACGTAGTGGAGCGAGCGGTATCCAAACTCATTGAGGTCGTGTTCAGTCCGCCAATCACTTTTCTTATACACCTTGAATTGTCGTTCCACGAGCTCTGCAACGGCATCAACCTCGTCGGCGAAGTACGTGATTATCCGTACCCCTACGATGTCGGTGATGTCATTAGCCGAAACATACTCGACGTGTGACAAAACTTTTCGCGCTAGGCTCGTCCGGCCCTTGACTCGCTGCTGAATCGAGTGTGGTCTGAAATTATCGGCAGCGAGCAAGTCACGGATCAACGATTGGAGCGTGAGGGCATAGTCCGAATAGAGACCGCGCTGCGCGTCGTATTCCTCCATGATGGAGATCGGCTCCATCCACCTCAGGAACGGCATAGGGAGTAAATATTGATTATATTGCGCCGAAAGTCACCACTGGTTTGCGGGGAGGGGCAGGGACACAACCGCCGACGCCGAGCTGCCGCTCGGCGGGGCCGAAGGACAGTTTTCGCGAGCACGGGTCGACGCGCCAGCTGCTGCGGAAATCGGGTAGTTGGTATCTAACCGGCCCGCCTCATCTCCTCCCGAACGACGCGCCGGAGGGTTTCCTCGAGTGGTTCCCTGGCGTTTGCGATATGTTGCCTTAACGCATCGTTGATCAAGCTTTGGTAGTTGCCGCCCCACGCTCTTTCAACTTGGGTTCGAAACCAGGTGATCACGTCTTCATCGAGCCGGATAGTAATTCTCGTTTTGCTTTCGAAAAATCATATTCACGTTTCATTTTGCCTCTTCGCGTCGTTGGTGCTCGCACGGCGTCGCTTTCCGCGCCGAGATTGAGGGTACGCTCTCGCCGCGCCAGGAGTGAACAACCACGAGAACGCGGCCCAGGCCATCTAGTCCCATGGTTATCCAGGGTTCTTCGTCATCGGAAAAAGATCTCGCTCGAAAGCGTGAGAGAATCGGCGCAAGGCACCGACTCCCTTACGGTCGCGGTTCGGTAACGCTCTCGAAAACTTGCGCGTCTTTGCGAACCCCGTAGCGTAAGAGTAAGGGACTGTGAGAAAACTGCTCTCGAAAACATGCGCATCTTTCCAAACCCCGTAGCGTAAGAGTAATGGACTGTGAGAAAACTGCTCTCGAAAACATGCGCATCTTTCCAAACCCCGTAGCGTAAGAGTAAAGGACTGTGAGAAAACTGCTCTCGAAAACATGCGCATCTTTCCGAACCCTGTAGCGTAAGAGTAAGGGTCTGTGAGAAAACTGCTCTCGAAAACTTTCACATTCTTAGCGCGTCTACTGGATTTGCGGACGCGGCTTTTGCTGCTGGACGCCAGCAGCCTAGCACTGCGGCTAGGGCGATTACTGGGACCGCGATCGCGTAGCTGACTGGGTCCACGGCGGAGATTCCGTAGAGCAGACTTTCGAGGGCGCGGGAGACGAAGAGTGCGCCTACCGTTCCTAGCAGCATGCCTATGCTGGTCAGCACCAGGCCTTCGCGCATTACCAGGCGCAGGACGTCGGACGAGGTTGCGCCTAGCGCCATGCGCACTCCCATTTCGTGCATGCGGCGCGAGACTGAGTAGGAGATGACTCCATAGATTCCGATGGCCGCGAGCAACAGGGCCAATCCTGCGAAGATTCCGGCGAGAACTGCTGTGAAGCGCACTGGAGCTGAGGCGCGCTCTACATACGTTGTCATGGGGCGAAGCCTTGAGAGCGCGAGGTCTTTGTCACGCTTCTGCAACTCCTGCCGGATGGTTCCGGCCAGCGCGGAGGGGTCCATGCGGGTGCGAACCGCAAAAGTCATGTGCTCGCGCGGGGTCTGGGTGAACGGGATGTAGACTTCAGCGCGCAGGCGCTTCGAAAGCGAATGGTTGTGGACATGTTCCACCACGCCGACAACTTCAGCCCATACCGGGATGACGCCTTTCTGGGTGAAGTGCTCGGTCTCAATTTTCTTACCGACCGCGCTTTCGCCGGGCCAGGCCGAGCGGGCCAGCATGTCATCCACCAGCACCACTTGTTGGGTTTCCGCGCGATCGCGATCGTCAAATAAGCGGCCCTCCAAAAGCCGTGTACCCATGGCGCGCAAATAGCCGGGTGTGATGGCGCGATAATCCGCAAGCGTCGTGGCTGCGCTTTGCGCAACACCTTCGGGCAGGTAGGGGCTGTACCAGTTCGAATAGTCGTCGAGCGGAAGATGCGAAACGCCGCCTACTGCGTCCACTCCCGGAAGCGTTGCTAGCTTCGATTCCCAATCCCGGACGAAATTGATTCGATCGGGTGGATCGAACTTGTTGAGGTCGAGCTCGAACGTCAGCAGACGTTGCGCGTCGAAACCTGGATTCACTTGCTGAATTTTCGCTAGAGTGCGGATCATGAGGCCGGCTCCGATGACGAGTACGAATCCGAGCGTGATTTCGCCCACGATCAGCAGGGCGCTTACGCCGCGGCGCGCTGGAGTTTGTGAAGAGCGGCCGGATTCGCGCAGAGTCGCGATGAGATCGGATTTTGCGGATTCGAAACTCGGAGCCAGACCAAATAAGAGCGCGCAAGCCAGGGACACTGCGGCCACGAATGCGAGCACAGGCCAATTGAGTTCCACGTGGGGCATTCGGGCTAGATAATCTGGACGGATGGATAGCAGACCGCGTAGCGCGGCCCAACCGAGGGCGACACCGGTTGCGCCAGCGAGCGCGCAGAGCAGCAGGCCTTCGAGAAATAGTTGCCGCAGGATGCGCCCTTGCGATGCGCCTAGCGCGCAACGCACCGCGATTTCCTGGCGGCGGCCGTTGGCGCGGGCGAGCAGCAGATTCGCAATGTTCACCGAGCAGATTAGCAGCACGAAGGCGGAGCCCGCGAACAACGCAATCAAGGGCGTTCGCAGATCACGAACCACGTCGCGCTGCATGGGCGCCACTGCCAGCTTCAGGTTCTCATTCGCAAATTCGGTGTAGGCGCCACGCATCTGGCTGGCCACCTGGTTCATGTCGGCCTGGGCCTGGTCAACGCTCACACCCGGTTTTAAACGCGCCAGCACACGGAGAAAGTAGAGCGTGCGCGGACGCTGGTAGAGCCAGTTCTGGAAGGGGAAGAAAACGCCGATTTCGGGCGGGACGTTGGAATCCTGCGGGAAGTAAAGTTGAAAATCCTGAGGCAACACGCCAAGCACGGTCGCGCTCTCACCTTGAAACGCGACTCCTTTTCCGACGATGGACGGATCGCCGCCAAAGCGCCGCTGCCACAGCCCGTAACTCAGAACGATGCCGACGGGTCCGTTGAATTGTTCGTCCGGCCGAAACACTCGTCCCAACGCCGGACGCGTTCCGAGCAGTTGCAAAAAGTTGGTGGTGACGAAAGCGACCTTCACTTGTTCCGGATTCACTTCACCGGTGAACGTGCCGCTGCCGACCCAAATTGCGGCGACATCCTGCGCCAGGCGGCTGCGATGTTGAATTTCGTACAGCGCAGGTCCGGATGTTGGCGCGCGGGACGAGGCAGATTTAAAGCTGGACCAGATGAATGCCAGTTGTTCAGGCTGATTATAAGGAAGCGGGCGGAGCAAGACGGCGTAGACGACGCTGAAGATTGCAGTGTTGACGCCGATGCCGAGCGCGAGCGTCAGGACGGCGATTGCCGTGAATGCGGGACTTTTTCGGAGAGCACGCCAGGCGTAGCGCGCGTCTTGTAGGGAAGACTCGATTGTGTTTCGCATGCTGGGCCTCCTGGTGTGTTCAGCCCGGGTCTGTTCAGTTAGCGGCTCTTCCAACTCCAAACGGGCCGTTCTTAGCGCTTCCTCGCGCGATAAGCCGCGCTCGATGTAGCGATCCACCAGCATTGCGCGGCAGGCTTCGATCTCGGCGTCCCTTTCCTGTTGTACTCGTCGCGCGCGAAACCACCACATAGGTCAGGACTCCCCTTCGAGCAGCCGGTTTACGGCGCTGAATGCCTTATTCCACTTGCGTTTTTCCTTGGTGAGCTGGGCGCGGCCGGATGGCGTGAGCGTGTAATATTTCGCTTTGCGGTTGTTCTCCGATTCGCCCCAGTGACCTTTGATCCAGCCGTTTTGTTCGAGGCGGTAGAGGGCGGGGAAGAGCGATCCAGGTTTGACGACGAAGACGCCGCGCGTGATTTGGCGGATGCGATCGGAAACTCCCAGGCCGTGCATGGGGCCGAGGGCGAGGGTCCGGAGCACCAGCATATCGAGGGTTCCTTGCAGGATTTCGGAAGGTTCAGGCATGGTCGGTGGTGTCCCGGTTTGAATTTTCGCGAGGACGACCGAAGAACAGGACATAGCCGTCAGCGTCTTTCAGCTCGAATCCACGCAGGCCGTCACTGGTATCCTTTAACGGTACGGAAAACATGACACCACGCGACGTGAACTCAGTAGCTAGCGCATCAGGATCGGGTACATTGATGTAAGCATCCCACCGGGCCGCGGGATCGCGCGTGGGGTTGGGCGCCGGGTTCGCCTCGACTGCTTTGACCATGAGCATCGCAGCGTCGCGGCAAACGATCGCAAAAAAAGGATCATCCTCGGGTCCTTGGTAGATACAATCGAAGCCAAGCCTATCGCGATAAAAGGCGACGGCGGCTGCAGCGTTGCGCACAATGAAAAATGGTGCGATGCCGTTTAGTATTGGCCGGGTCATGCAAAGCCCCTCCTTAAAAGCACCCTCAGCGCATAATCCGGCCGGAGCGAGGCGCCTTGATCTCGAATTTAAACCGAGGCACTACCGCATGGTCCTATCGACGGTCTAGACTAGTATACATAGACTCGTATAGAGGGTCAATAGGGAAGGCAAGGCACCGACTCCCTTACGTTCGCGGTTCGGTTACGGGATTAGGGCCTTGCGGACATGTCGCGGAACTTGGCCGGCGTGAGACTGGTGTGCGTCTTGAACATGGCGCAGAAGTGGCTTTGGTCGGAGAAGCCGCACATCAGCGCGATTTCAGAGAGCGACTTATCGGAATTGGCGAGCAGGCGGCAAGCGTGCTCGATGCGGCGCTTGCGGATAAATTCGCCGATAGTGGTGTCGTAATGCTTGCGGAATTCGCGCGACAGATGCACCGGATGAACAGCGCCGATTGCGGCCAGTTCAGCCAGGCTGGGCGCGAGCAAGTAAGATTCCTCCAGCGCCTCACGCACGCGGCGCAGCCAGATGGGAGCATGCGCGCCACCTTCGCCGATGGCTCGCGCGCTCTCAGCCAGGATCTCGAGCAGGACGCCTTCCATGGCCAGAGGTGCGATGTCATCGCTGGCCAGAAACTCGCGATACATGCGGTTGGCGAGCCACGAAGAGGCGAGTCCTGAAACTTCGCCGGGGCTGGACAATACAGGCGCATGGTCGCCGAGACGATGGAGCACCACGAGGTCAATCCTCACGAGAAGACAACGCACGGTGTTGTCGAAGTAGTTCTCATGGAGCTGGTCCGGCGGTAAGAAGCGCAATGCTCCCGCGGCGCAGGCGCATTCGCGGTCCGCGTATCCTTCCCGATAGGAACCCGAAAGCACGAAGCTCAAATAAGCTTCGGAGTGGCGATGCGGCGATAAGCGAAGCCCCTGCGGATAGACGCATTCCGACAATGAGAAACCGGGGATCTCACGCTGTTTTAGAACGGTGCCTGAGAGGCCTGTCACCGGTCCTGCGTAGACCGGTTTTTCTAACACGATGTTCACGGCGTTCATGAGGTCACTTTCAATGTTGGACGCTGGCGATGCCAAAAAGTTAGCGCTGCAGTCATATCAATCTCTACGAGTGAAGATGCGAGTTTGTTTGATCGATTGATTCGCCAAGTGAGAAAAAAGTTGCATGAAAATGGCGCGGTCCCACGAACGGACAACGAATCCCACAGACGGACATAAAAAGGTGGAAATGATTTTGACGGACGGCACCGACTCCCTGACGGTCGCGGCTCAGTAACAGCGCGGCGGATCGAGGAGTTACTTGAATTCGGGACTGCTGGCGTTGGCAGGTTCGGCGGACCAATTCTGGCGAATGGTCATGCTCTGATCGCAATAGAACGTCCGGCGGCCGGTGCTGTTGTAGGCTTTCGGATTCACGTTCAAGGTGTAGCCCTGCGGTGTCGCGCCCATAACGAAAGTGTAGCCGTCCTTGTCACCCGTTGCCAGGCTGCCGGGAATCAAGTCGGCCGCTTGTGGTCCAGGACCGCCGCTGGTAGGTGGTCCAAGCTCGGCCAGCGTGGTGGCGTATCGGCCGAACTGCGAATAATACTGGGTCTGCATGCTGCTGACGGTCTGGATTTCACGCAACACCGCCATCTCATTGGCGTTCATCTTGGCGCTGCCGAGTTTGGGAACAGCGATGGCGAGAATAATCAGGATGATCGCGATAACGATCAGAAGCTCGATGAGCGAAAAGCCGCGCGAGCCGCGCCGACGGAGACAGGACTGCCGCATGACATTAATTATGACGGAAAACGGTGCTCGAGCGTGGAGCGCCGTTTTCCTCGTTTCTCGTTTCTCGTTTCTCGTTAGGGGTTTCTAGTTGCTGGTTGTGGGTCCGAGATGATTACGGCGGGGACGTTCTGATCTCGCGCGAGTTTGTTGAAGGCCGCTAAGTCGCTTCCTGTCAATTTTTTAAGGGTCTCAAGTTGTGCGTTTACTTGACTCGCCAAGTCCTCGAAAACCTGGGAGGATTGCAGGGTTGGGCCGTTGTCGGAACTTTCTACTACGCCTTCCAAAGCCGCCAACTTGTTGTTGAGTTTTATCGGAAAGTTCAGCGGATCTTCGTTGGCGCGATTTTTGGTCTGGTAGAGCGCTTCCTCCACCGCCGTCAGATTTTTCGAGAGCGCCTTGGCGGCATCCACCACCTTCTGATCTTTCACGCGTTCGGCGTATTCGTCGAGCTGTTTGCGGATGTCGCGAATGCGGATCACTGCATCGTTCGACTGGGTGAGCTTGTTGTGAATTTGTTGCGCGACTTCGAGTTGCCGCGCGTATTCTTCGGGAGTGGTGGAGAGGCGCGGGTCCTTCTTCACCTGCACGGTTTGCGTTTCGGATTTTCCATTCGCGGTCAATCGCACTTTATAATTTCCGGGAACGATCACTGGACCGTGAATGTTGCCGGCCCACATGATGAGACCCGGAAACGTGGTGGCGTCCGGATAGTGCAGATCCCAGACGAAGCGGTTGAGACCAGCCTCGGCCGGTACGCGATCGGCGTCAGGACGGCGGGGCGGAAAATCATCGTCCTCATCGCCTTCGGCTACCGTGGGTTTCTTGGCGGGCGGTTTACTCGAGAACTTGTGAATCAGGTGGCCGGCATCATCCAGGAATTCGAGCGTGACTTCGTCCTTCGGTTTTTCTTTGAACGAATAATAGACCACCACTCCGGATGTAGGATTCTGGCCTTGCGCTCCACCGGGCGGCAGGCGGAATCCGCCACGCAAAGTGCGATAGGCATCCTTGGGCTGGAACAGCTTCATATCTTCGGTGGGCAGGCCGGGCGCGAGTTGGTAGAGCAGCGGAAGATCGTCGAAGATCCAGAACGCGCGGCCCTGCGTGGCCACCACCAGCTCGTTCTCGCGCTTTTGAAAAGCCAGATCCGTGATGGGAACCACGGGCAAGTTGAGCTGGAAGGACTGCCAGTTGTCGCCTCCGTTGAATGAAACGTACATGCCGGTTTCGGTCCCCGCCACCAGCAGATTGCGATGATTCGGATCTTCGCGAATGACGCGCGTGAATGCGCGGGACGGAATGCCGCGCGTAATTACCGACCAAGTTTTGCCGTAATCGGTGGTCTTATAGAGATACGGCTGAAAATCATCCAACTGGTATTTGGTTCCCGCGAAGTAAGCCGTGGCGGCGTCGAACGGCGAGGCTTCGATGGTGTTGATCTGCATCCATTCCGGCAGGCCTTTCGGCGTGACGTTTTCCCAGTGCTTGCCGCCGTCCTTGGTGATGTACACCAGGCCGTCATCGGAGCCGGTCCAGATCAGCCCCGGCTTCACTGGCGATTCCGCCATGGTGAAAATTACGTCGTAGTATTCGATGCTGGTGTTGTCTTTGGTGATCGGTCCGCCGGATGGCCCTTGCTTGGATTTATCGTTGCGCGTGAGGTCGCCCGAGATCACTTCCCAGCTTGTGCCGCCGTTGGTGGTTTTGAAGACGTGGTCGCCGGCGCAGTACAGCGTGTTCGGATCGTTGGGCGAGAAGACAATCGGATAGGTCCACTGGAAGCGGTACTTCATGGCTTCGGCGCCCGAGCCCATGGGATTATCGGGCCAGACGGTGACGTCGCGAAGCTGCCCAGTGCGATGGTCGTAGCGCGTGAGCAAACCATCGTAAGAGCCGGCGTAAACGATGTCGGAATTCTTGGGATCGGGCGCCAGCCAGCCGCTCTCGCCGCCGCCGACGTCGTACCAATCGCGCACGCCGATGCTGCCCTCATCGCTGCGAGTTGCGATGCGGACGGTGCTGTTATCCTGCTGCGCGCCGTAAGCGTGATACGGGAAATCGTTGTCCAGCGCGACTCGGTAGAACTGCGCAGTTGGCTGCTGATCCTGCGAGGTCCAGGTGCGGCCGCCGTTGGTGCTCACGTTGGCGCCGCCGTCGTTCGATTCGATCATGCGATTGGAATCGTTGGGCGCCACCCAGAGATAATGAACGTCGCCGTGGGGCGCGCGAATGGCGTTGAAGGTTTTGCCGGCATCGTCCGAGCGATAGAAGCTGGTGTTCACCGCGAAGACCGTGTCCGGTTTCAGCGGATCGGCGAAAATGCGCGAGTAATACCAGGCGCGCTGACGCAGCTTGCGTTCCTGGTTCACTTTGGTCCAGGTTTTACCGGCGTCGTCAGAGCGGAACACGCCGCCGTCTTCGGCTTCCACCAGCGCCCACACGCGTTCGGAATTCACGGCCGAGACCGTCACGCCGATGCGTCCGAGGACGCCTTTGGGCATGCCGGGATTGCGGCTGAGATCGGTCCAGGTATCGCCGCCGTCGGTGGATTTGAACAGGCCGCTATCGGGACCGCCGCTTTCCAAATCCCACGGGACGCGATGCATGTCCCAAAATGCGGCGTAAATCACATTTGGATTGTTCGGGTCGAGAATCAGATCCACTGCGCCAGCCTTCACACCACGCGTGTAGATTTGTTTCCACGTTTTGCCGCCGTCGGTGGTGCGAAAGACACCGCGCTGTTCGTTTGGTCCCCAGAGATGACCCATGGCAGCGACGTAGACGATATCGGGATTCCTGGGATGCACGCGGACCGCGCCGATGTGAAGAGTATCCTCCAGGCCGACGTTCTTCCAAGTCTTGCCCGCGTCAGTGGATTTGTAAACGCCGTCGCCATGTGAGGCATTGCCGCGGATATCCGGCTCACCCATACCGACATAGATAACATTCGGATCAGATTCCGAGACTCCGATGGCGCCCACCGATCCGGTTTTGAATTGTCCGTCAGAGATTGGCAACCAGCTCGCGCCGCCGTCCGTAGTTTTCCAGACGCCGCCACCGGTTGCGCCGAAGTAGTACACATTCGGTTGGGAAGTGACGCCGGACACCGCGTCCACGCGCCCGCCGCGGAATGGACCGATGCTGCGATACTTGAGCTCTTTGAGCGAATTGAGGTCCGGCTGGGCAATCAGTATCGAGGCGGAGACGGCGAATGCGGCTAGGATTTTCATAGACAGTTTCGAATAGTATCATAGGCAGCAGGGCGCGTCCCGGTTTTTTCGTATGAACAGATTTGGAATCGTTTTGCTTTTTTGCGCGCCGCTCGGTTTCAGCCAGCAGATCTCATTTCAACCGCCGATCGCGCTGCCCACCATGAATGGCCCCGTGGCCATGATTAGCGCTGATTTCAACGGCGATGGTACGGCGGATTTGGCCATTTCTGACGCCGGCTCGCATGTGATCTCCATTTCTCTCGGCAACGGGGACGGCACTTTTCAGACGGCTGCCACCTATCCGGTGCCGAGCGGCTGCGCAGCAGCTTCCCTCGCGGCGGCGGACTTCAACAACGATCACAAACTGGATTTGCTGGCCATCTGCCAATTCACTCCGCAGCTTCTGGTGTACCTCGGCCATGGCGATGGAACCTTCGGCACGCCGGTTTCTACTCAGCTTCCGCTCGCGGCGTTTGCGGGAACATTATTCCTGGAAGCCGGTTCGGCTGGGGTTGGAGGGACCGTGGCGGACTTCAATGGAGACGGCAAGCTGGACCTGGTGCTACTGCTGTCGAACGATTTGGCGGCCTTCCCAGCCTCGATCATCAATATATTTTTCGTTCCGGGAAACGGGGATGGCTCTTTCGGCCAGGCGGTGCAGGTCCAACGGGGAATCGCCGCAGTGGCCCTGGCGTCAGGCGATTTCAATGGCGACGGCAAACCGGATCTGGCATATTTGACCTTGACTGATTCCAAGGATTCCGAGGACGATGATGTAATCAGCCAGTCACTAAACATAGATTTGGGAAACGGGGACGGAACGTTTCGTAGCGGCCCCACTTACCCGTGGACTGGGGCATCGTTCGCACTCACTACCGTGGATGTAAACGGGGACGGCTTGCTTGACTTGGTTTCTGGGGGCACCAGTCTCTCCAGCCTCAACGGCAACGCGCCGTCGTCCATTGTTACGGTGATGCTGGGCGACGGGAAGGGGAACTTCACGCAATCTTTCAAGTCCACGGATCCCGCTGACGATTTGGGGCTCAGCTTTTGCCTGGGGAATTTCAGCGGGAGCGGTCACCTGGATCTGATCGAGATCTTTGGCGAGATTACCCTTCACTCGATATCGGTGGGCCTTGGGATTGGAACGCGTGCCGGAAATGGAGACGGAACTTTTCAGAGTATTCAGACCTTTCAAGGCCCAGCGGATAACTTCGCGCTGGCTTCTGTCTGCGCCGATCTGAATGGCGATGGCCTGACGGATTTGGCGTATGCGGGAATGATCTCAGAGGAGGTGGTGGGTGTGCTTACCAATAGCGGCGGGTTTGGGGGTTTGGCAGGCGGACTGGCAGAATTACCTGCCGGAGAACTGTACCTCCAACTCAACAGCACGCCGCAGAAGCTCACGTTCAGCAATGTGAACGCGGCGAGTTTCGCAAAGGGTCCGTTGGCCACCAATTCCATTGCCACCGCGTTTTGGATTAGTCCGGAAAAACCCTCAGGTATCGGAGTGAACGTCACGGATGCGGCCGGCGCCACGCGACCGGCGCAGATCTTCTACGTGTCGTCGAAACAAATCAACTACGGGGTTCCGAATGGAACGGTAACCGGCCCCGCCACCATCACGATCACGGGAACACAAGACACCATCACCGCGCAACAGGTTATTGCTGCAGTGGCTCCGGGCGTTTTCAATGCGGGCGGATTGGCTGTGGGGAGCACACTTACTGTACACAATGGGACGCAGACGCCCGGGAATCTTGTTGAGCCGGACGCTTCGGGCACGTTGCAGCCGGTTCCGATCAATGTCGGAACAGGATCCGATCAAGTGTTTCTGATTCTCTACGGCACAGGAATCCGGAACCACGCTCAACCTGTGACGGCCACCATCGGGGCCACGGCCGCGCCGGTTGCGTTCGCCGCCGCGCAGGGGACCTTTGTGGATGAGGACCAGATCAACGTTCTGGTTCCGCAAAGTCTGCGGGGCGCCGTGAGAGTGAATGTGGTGCTGACTGTGGATGGACAGACGACGAATCCGGTGACGATTCTGATTGAGTAGCGTGAATCAATCACATATCCCGGAGCAGCTCCACTCCCTGCTCCTTTGCGCCAGCTAGAGAGAGAGTGCCGCGGTCTAGAGTTGCCAGGATCCCCCGGCGGCTACGCGCTAAAGCCAGCAAGTAGCCATCGGTAATCTGCCTGTGGCCAACGATGGGTTCCAGTTTGGCGATCGCTTCTGAAAGGGCCAGGTCCGCGGGCCAGAATTTGTGCTCTGGCAAGGTGGTGACACGCTCCAACAATAACAGGGCTTCGTGCGGCGACACCGCGTCCGGCGTGAACTTGGGATTGCTTGAGATTCGTACGAACCCAATCTGCGTGAGTGGGCAAGTGCGAAAGCCTGCGTAGCGTTTTTTGGTGAACCACCTCTGCGCGATGTAATGGTGGACGTGCGAAGGCCAGGCCAAAGCGATGAGCAGGTTGACATCCAGAAGATAAGGCTTCAAAGTTCGTCTTCTGCCTGGAGAGTCTGCTCCAGCGTGATCGGTTTGGCGTTCTTGCTAACTTCAAAGCTCGGAAAGGCCGTCTTTGTATTTATCCGGGCAGCCGGCTTGAGTCCCGCGCGTGCCAATTCGGCCAGAGCGTCTCCCAAGGATATTCCCTTGAGATCGGCCAGCGACCGGGCGACGCGCAGCACGTCATCGGGCAGATTTACGGTGGTACGCATCATGGTGATTATAGCATCACGATGTCGGTCGCATCAAACTGGGTAGTGTCCTGAGGGTGCGCTGGTCGGAAGTTCAGCTAATCCCGATGTCCCTTATTCCAACTCACTCGTGTACCGCCGCACATGATTGGCTTCCCTTGATTGTCCACGATGATCGTTCCGTCTGGGCGCTTCTTGGGCCACTTCTTCAAATGTCGACGATATCCTCGACCAACTAGTCCTGAGCGAACCCACTCCACTTAGGAGCCCGCTCCGAAATCAGCGGCGGGAACTGCCTGCCGGTTGCTTGGGGGACTAAAAGCGAAAGCGCAGAACGAAGCGCAGGGATCGGGCGCCGCCCGCTTGGAAAATTGGGGCTAGTCCGCTGCCGGGGCTGCCGGTGCCGAGCATCAAGTTGAGCATCGAGTTGGATTGGCCGAAGAGCGGGCTGGCTAGGAACGGGATGGGGTCGGCGAAATTGGGGTGATTCAGAGCGTTGTAGGCTTCCATGCGGAGTTGGAGCGCGCGATGCTCGGTGACCAGGAAATCGCGCTGGAGCGCTAGATCGAGTTGATACATGCCGAAACCGGTGAGTGCGTTGCGGCCCAGGTTTCCTTGCGTGCCATTTCCAAGCGCGGTAAGCGGGATAGCCTCAAATGCGGCGGGATTGATGCTGCGACCGCCGGGCGCTGATGGATCGCTGATCCAGAGTGGGACACCGCCAATCAGGTTTGGCCGATAGATGTCCTGATAAGTGATGCCTTGGAACTCGTCCGAATCCAGCACATTAATTGGAAAACCGGAGCGTGCACGGAAAGTTCCGTCCAGTTCCCAATCGCGCAAGAGGGCGCTGTGGATGGAGTGCGGAAGCGCATAAGTGAATCCGGCCGAGAATGATTGACGCACATCAAAATCGGAGGAAGCTCGATCTTGACTGATGGACGAAAAGGAGTTGAAGGCGTAGAGACCGGAATCGGTGGAGCTGTTGTCGATGGAGTGGGACCAAGCGTAGGAGACCAGACCTTCGAGACCATGTGACAGACGCCGCCGGTATTGCGCTTGGAGAGCGTGGTAAATGGATAAGCCATCGTTGGTAGCGATGGCGAGGATCTGGGTTGTTCCCAGGCCGCTGACTTCGCGGCGAATCAGGTCGCTCCCGGACGAGCCGACGTAGCCGATGGACACTCCGTCGTGACTACTGAAGGCCCGCTCCAGGGATACATTCCACTGTTTCACCGCCGGGAGACGAAGCTGCGGCGTGAAGCCGAACTGTAGAGTGGTCGACGGAAAATGACTGACGTTATTCGAGAAGGCCGCTACCGTCAGTGGGCCACCGCTGACTAGGTCCCCCGCCAAGCTGAGGCTGGAATCATAGTAGACGCCGAGTCCAGCGCGGATTACAGTTCGTCCTCCCTCGGTGGGCTGAAACGCGATGCCAATCCGGGGCGCGAAGTCGGCGTTGGTCGTTTGCCAGAGGGATTGCTTGGTACCGGCGACAGTCTGAGTGGTTGTGTCAAAGAAATTAACGGTGGCGCCATGGCCGGGCGTGGGTGGTGGACTGATCTCCCAGCGGAGTCCATATGTTGCCGTCAGACGCCGGGAAATGCGCCACGTATCTTCGACGAACAAGGAGGCTTCGCGCAATACGGCTGAGGCGAACTGCGGAGAGGTCGTGCAGGCGAATCCCGTGCCGCAGCTGCCCCAGAAATTGCTGCTGTTGCCCGTGAGATCTTGCACCGTGTCGACGAACAGGTAGATGCTTCCGGTCGCGTCTGTGCGCGCTGGTGCGAGACGGCGGTAGTCCGCACCGAATCGGATGGCGTGGTTTCCGATGTTCCAGTTCGCAGCCGGAGTGACCTGGAACTGGGTTTGGGTTCGTTGTCCTTCAGAGCCAGAAACCACTTGTCCGACGCCTGCAATGGATAGCCGAATCAGGTAATTGCACACGCCTTCTACGTGTAGAAATTGGAATGTGGTGGGCTCCAGATCGCATGAGTTGGTTGATGATCCTGGTTGATTCCAAACCGACGTCGCTGTTGCGAGCGAGTAGTTCAGCCGCAGATCCACAAACAAATTGGGCTTCGCTCGCACATCGAAACCAACCGTGATCGCCCTGGAACCAAGGTCCAGCGTGTCCACCGGCGACGTGCCGAATTCGCTGGACGACGGCGACTCGTTGTACCGCGCGAAGGCCGTTAGCCAAGATGTAAACGTGTGATCCAACCGAACGGATCCTGTATCAAGCCGTGACGGACGGCTGGTGCGACCGGTCCATAACGCCAAACCACCGCCGAGATCCGGTCCGTTGGGAACGGGAAAGAGACTCAGCAGGGGATTGGCCCACGCGAACGAATTTGTCCTGGCGGCCAAGGTCGGCACCGGTTGAACCCAGACGAAGGGTTGTTGCAGGCGCATGCCTTCGTAGGAAATGAAAAAGAAAGTGTGATTGCGCCAGAGCGGACCACCCAGTCCGCCGGAAAAATCCTGCAACCGTAGGGGCGCGCGCGGATCGCCGTGCCGATTGGCAAACCAGTCGTTCGCATCCAGCGCTTCGTTACGGAAGCCGTACAGCAGAGATCCGTGAAATTCGTTCGAGCCGGAGCGGCTGGTTAACGAAACTTGTGCGCCCGGCATCCTTCCGAACTGCGGCGTGGACGTGGAAGTTTGAACTCGCATTTCTTGCAGCGCATCCGGAGTCACCAGGCTGTCCAGGCTGCCGAAGGCCGTCATGCCTGGCAGCGCTCCGCCCGTGGCTTCCGCCGGCGACCCTCCGCCGCTCACGCCCGTGTTCGCACTGGCGCCGTCTACGGTGAAATAGTGGGTGTTGGGCCGCTGTCCATCCACGGTGAACTGACCGGCTTCACCGCGAGTCGCAGGCGTTACTACCGCACCTGGGACCAATCCAATCAATCCCAGCAGGCCCGATCCATCGAGTGGCAGATGGTCCACCTCATCGCGGCCGACCACCGTCGATACTGACGCCTCCTCGGTGTTAAACAAGGGGGCAGAGCCTTCCACGGTGATGGTCTCTTGAACACTGCCGATTACCAGTTTGAAATCCACGCGCGCTGGTTGAGATTCCGTTAATTTCACGCCGAAGCGGATCATGGTGCGAAAGCCCGGCTTGCGAACGGT
>PMUN01000484.1 GCA_003166875.1 Bryobacterales bacterium
TTTCACGCGACATTACTGGAAGGTTCTTGCTATGCCCTCCATTCATCAGGTCCAGCCGATTTTCCACGAAGCCCTTCTGCTTCCCGAGGACACGGATCGGGCCGCCTGGCTCCGCCGGCGATGCGGCGACAGTGCTGAGGTGATGACCGAGGTTGCGTCCCTGCTCGCGGCGCATGACGCGATGGCCACACAACCCGAACCACCTCAAGCCAGCCCCGAACCTATCATTCCGAGCGAGCAGTTTGGAGCCTATCGGCTGGTGCGTCTGGTGGGCCGGGGCGGTATGAGCGCCGTCTACCTGGCGGAGCGTGTGGACGGACGGTTCGATAAGCACGTGGCTGTGAAAGTGATGGCCGCGCATTTGGCCGGCGAAGATTTCCTGCGGCGCTTCCAGACGGAAGGCCAGTTTCTGGCGTCCCTCGAACACCCCAACATCCCGGCGCTGCTGGACGGCGGAGTATCGCCATCCGGCCATCCTTACCTGGTGGTGGAGTATGTGGAAGGTGAGACGCTGGATCGTTACTCAGATGATCGCAAGCTGGGAATCGAGGCGCGCCTCCGTCTGTTCCTCCAAGTCTGCCAGGCCGTCGATCACGCCCACCGGAATCTGATTCTGCATCGCGACCTAAAGCCTGCGAATGTTCTGGTAACCACCGATGGCGTCGTCAAGCTGCTGGATTTCGGGACGGCGTCGTTAATGGCGGAGGGCCCCGGCGTAACCGTCACAAGCGCGCGAATGCTGACACCGCGATACGCCAGTCCCGAGCAGTTGCGCGGCGAACGTCCGGGCGTAACCGGTGACGTGTTCTCTTTGGGCGTGATTCTGTACGAACTGCTCACGGGCGCCTGGCCGTTTGGGGAGCCGGATTCGGTAATGAGCGGGCTGCGGCGAGCGGCCGGGCATGCTTCTGCCACTGCGCCAGCCACGGCAGTCACACCTGAGGCGCCCGCACTGCGCTCGCTTTCGCTAGAGAAGCTGAGGCAGATGCTGGCGGGCGACCTTTCCGCGATCCTGCTCAAGGCTCTCGAAAACGAACCCATCCGGCGTTATTCCACGGTGGACCAGCTGGCCTCGGACGTCCTCCGCTTCCTGGAGGGCCGGCCCGTCGAAGCACATCCCCAGACGTTCGTGTACAGAATGCATAAATTCGTGGCCCGGCATTGGCTGGCAGTCAGCGCGGCGGCGGTATTTGTCCTGGGTCTTTCGGCCTCCACCGTCCTTGCCGTACGGCAGGCGCGAGTCGCAAAGGCGGAGGCGCAGAAAGCACGGGAAGAAGCGCAGAAATCGGCCCGCGTGACCAGATTCCTGCGCGGCATGCTCACTTCCGGCTACAAAACCGGCGGGGCGGATGTCACCGTCATCCAGATGCTGAATGCGGCTGAGCCCAGCATCGAAGCCAGTTGGAAGAACGATCCGCTAGCGGAAGCGACGTTGCGCGCTAGCCTGGGCGCGAGCTATGTGACCCTGGAGAAACCGGATCGCGCCAAGCTTCAGTTGGAAAGGGCGCTCACGCTGTTCCAATCGCTGGGTCGCCATGTAGACTCCGCCGACACATTATTGGTGCTCGGCATCAATGCCCAACGTGTGGAAGGTAAAGCGGCGGCCAGCTATTATCAACGGTCCCTCGAAGAACTGCAGCGGGCCGGCAAGGATGCCCCGCCGGCACTGGTGTTTCGAGTGAAAGTCTACCTGGCTGGGGTTTTGTCCGCGGGACTTTACCGCCTTCCCGAGGCCGCCGCGCTTCTGGATGAGGCCGTAGCACTGGCCGCCCGCGAACCAACCATTCCACGGGACCAACTGCCCGCGGCTTGGACGCATCAGGGTGAGATCATGCTGGAGGAAGGGCACTTTGACCGAGCGGAAGCGCTGTTTCACCAAGCCATCGCGGCCGACAGCAATGCGTCCGACGCCTGGATTGGCCTCGCCCGCTCCAGCTTTCTCAAACAGAACTTCCCGGCCGCGGCCGAGTTTGCGCGTCGCAACTATGTACTAGCGGCCGCTTTTAACCGGGACAATCTGGCCGATACCGCGGAAGCGGCCATGGAATGGGCGCGATACCGGGCTGAATCCGGTGAAGCGGCGGAGGCCGTGAAGCATATCCACGCCGTCATGCCCGAGATACGCAAGAACTTTGCTGTTGGAGCCACGCTGGCCCGCTACTTGGAAGGCGCCGCGCGCGTGTTCAACAAGGCTGGCCTCTTCGAACCGGCGGAACACAACGCCCGTGAAGCTTTCGACGCCTTCCACCACGGCCAGCTCCCTGAGATACATCCCCTGGCTGCCGCGTGCCTGGAAGATTTGGGCGGAGCGCTGGCCGGTTTGAAGCGATACCGTGAAGCTATCCCCGCCCTCGAAAAAGCCGTCGAGATCTATCGCCGGCTCGGCCCTGCGTATGCCAAGACCGCTGGCCGCGTGCAAGTGGTTCTGAACCAGGCTCGGAACCACTTGTAAGCGGCGCGGCGCTCTAGTTTAGGGATTTCGGTTGGCGCCTCCGACGCACCAGCCCGATCATGCCCACCACGACGACGCTCGAAAACAGGAGCGAGGAAGGTTCCGGAACGGTCGCGGGGTTGGCCGTAGCGTATGAGAAGTCTTTCATGTTGACCGATTCAGAAGCTGCGCTGAAAGCCTGAGTGATATCCACTGAACTGATGCCTCCCGGATCGGTTACACCAAAGAACAAGAAGTTCGTGACACCGGGGGCCGACTCCGTTTGGTTGAGGCCATCGGACGCAGTGATCGTTACGTTGCCGGTACCCACGATATAGTCGAAAGCCAGGGCCGTTACTGGGCTTGCCAGGGTGACCTTGAGATCGAGGGTGCCCGAAGCGGCTTGGGAAGAAGCTACCGCATAACCGAAGTGGTAAAAATTGTCTCCGATTACGAATAGCGACGATCGGCCGGGAGCGGATGGCCCGATGCCGAAAGTGTCACCGCCTTGCAGGAAGCTGGGGGTCTCGTTCACGTAGCTACTTGGACTGGCGATGCCCTCGAAGTTGATGGTTGTGCTGCCTGAGACGGCTGCATTCCAAGCAGCTTGGCTGGTGTAGACGGTATCGGCTTGTGCGATACAGCTCGTGGCAACGAGGGCGATCGCAACGCAAAGTACCTTTCGCGTTGGCGCGCTTCTCGTGCTCGAAAATGTTAGGTGAGACAAATTGTTTTTCATGTTTCGTTCCTTTTCAAACTAAGTTTTGTTCCGTTACTACTAGTACTTTTTCCACTCAGCGCCCGCGATCTCCGAGATTCGCAATCGAAAACCACACGCACTCTCACAGCTACACCGCGCCAACGAGCAAAAAAATGCACCAAGATATTTTTGAGAGTGAGGGGACGCGGGTTTGGAGTTGGGTTACGACCCTGGATGCAAGCGCCGGTAGAGCCAGGTTTTGGCGAATTGCAGGTCGCGGTCCACGGTGGATCGTGTGACACCCAGCAGCTCGGCCGTCTCTTCGTTGGTGCATCCCAGGAAATAGCGCAGCTCGATGATACGAACCTTGCGTTCGTCCAGGAATTCCAACTCGGCGAGCGCCTGGTCGAGCGACAACATCTCTTCGCCCGCCGCGTCGATCCAAGCCAGATCCGGGTGCAGTGGAATTCGCCCTCCCGCCCAGCCGGGACGTTTTTGCGCGTGGGCGCGGCGGCTAAAGTCGTTGAGGATCCGGCGCATCAGCATGGCCGAGAACGAATAGAAGTGGCAGCGGTCGGAGAGTTGGGCGCTGCGCTGCTTCGCGAGGCGCATATACAGCTCGTTGACCAGTTCGGTGGCCTGCAGCGTGTTTTGGAGGGTTCCCTGCCGGAGATAGGCACCCGCAATTCCGCGCAGTTCTTTATAAGCGACTTCTACCAGATCGTCGAGCGCGGCGGTATCGCCTCCGCTCCAGCGTTGCAGAAGGCTAGTAATATCTCCGGGGATCTCGCTGTCGGAAGCCATCCTCTAATACGGTCTGAGTGGGGCGGCTGGTGGGATTTGAACCTTTTCGCCCCTCGTGTCGTCTATATCTTAGCAACTTACGAGCCCGTCAAACCTAACAAACCTAGCTAGTCGGGGGTTCTGGCTACAGTTTGGATACGGTCGATTCGGGACGTCAAAACGGCAACTTGTCCTGATCGCCGCCCTCGTCTTCTCTTGCGGCCTTCTTGAAGGAACTCGAATCAACCAATGGGATGTTCGGCTTCTTTCCCTCGAACAGGTCCGCGAGCGTGAGGATCTGAATCTTGGGGTACTTCCCATAGATAGTCTCGTAGTAACCGGCCTTGACTGCTTCCGTTCGCATCGGGCCGGTCGAATCTGCGAGGGTGATGAACACGCCGATCTTGGCCTTCTCGCGGTCCACTACATGGGCCAGATCACGCACCATGGCAACGTTCACGTTATCGCCGCCCTTCACCGAGACAATGGCCTTCTCGGTAGCCTTGCCCTCCGGCTTGAAGTAGATCAGGCCGTCAATACCGCTGTCCGCGCCTTTCTTCTTTCCGCCGAACGGAACGGCATTCACTAGCGAAACGGCCCACCACTGGAATTGATATTTGTCCTGTGCGGCAAGCGCCCGCGCGCCTTCCAGGTCCTTCGGCGTGCCGTGAACCTCATACTTGATGCCAGGGAAGGCGTCGTTCAAGCGTTTTTCGATGAGCGAGATTGCTAAGTGGGTGACGTCGATACCTATCCACTCACGCTTCAACTTCTGCGCGGCGTGAATTGTAGTCCCGCAGCCGCAGAACGGATCGAGCACCACATCGCCTTCATTAGAACTGGCGGCGATTATCCTCTCAAGAAGGGCCAACGGCTTTTGCGTAGGATAGCCAAGCCGTTCCGCCGCAAGGTTGTGCAAGGGCCGGATGTCCGTTATCACGTCCTGGAGAGGAACGCCGGGCAGATCCTCCACATACTGTTTGAGTCGTGGCATTCCGTCCTCTTTTTCCGGCCAGTGGATACGTTTTCTCTCATCAAGGAGATCGAGTTTTTGCTGCGTCGAAAGTGTCGCAGCCGCCTTCTTTCCGACGAACTCTTCTATCATTGCGTCCGGTGTTGCCCAATGGCGGCCCTTGCTTGTTACGTCGATACCGCGCCACTGCTTCCCTGAATCCCCCTGGCTCGTCCCAGCTCCGGTCAGGTCGCTTCGTTTATACCTCACCCCTTTTTCGTCAACGGAATCTAGGAACATTTCCAAATAGGCGGGGTCATATTCCATGAACAACTGGTTCCATATGTTCGTCTCGCCCTTAGCATAGAAAAGGAGGGTATCGTGGACGCGGCCCCATTTCTTTGGGTCGTTGTGTGCGCTTGTGCGCTTCCAAATAACTTCGTTTCGGAACAGCGTTGGCCCGAAGATCGCGTCCATCATGAGTTTCAGGTAGTGACTGGCCGTTGAATCACAATGAAGGTAGAGGCTTCCCGTTGGCTTGAGAACACGATGAAGTTCTAACATGCGGACTGCCATCATGGTCAGGTAGGCCATCATGTCGTTCTCTTTCAGGAAGGCACGCAACGCTCGCAGCAATTCGGCGGCGTCCGTATTCCAACTGCCAATTACTTCATCGAAAGCTCGCTCTGCTTC
>PMUN01000388.1 GCA_003166875.1 Bryobacterales bacterium
AAAATATCCTGCGTGCCGTTGCCGTGATGGACGTCCCAATCGGCGATCAACACACGCTCCACGCCGTATTTTTGCTGGGCGTAGCGACCCGCGATGGCGATGCTGTTAAACAGGCAGAAGCCCATNNCGCGTCGCAGCATCCAACGATCGCGGCGAAATAATGGTATCCCCGGTGCTCAATTCATGGAATCCGGTGGTCACCTCGCGCTCCACCAGCCGGACATAGGACCGGCTGTGACATAGGCTCAGTTCGTCCTCGGTGGCGTGGCGTGTATCGAGCGGAAGCAGATCGAGCCCGTCCAACGCGTGGAGAGCCGCATCGAATCGCTCGGGGCGCTCCGGGTGATGCGAGCCGGTGTGGTGTTCTTTACAAAGCGGGTCGGCCGCGAGCGCAGTCTTCATCTACCATATTCTAGAAGACCGAAGGTACCCGGCACCACTTTCGGGCGCTGCTGCGCTTTGTCGCCGGAGGCTGGAGCGGGTTCAAACTCCGCGATCGCGAGATAAACGTTGTGTGTTTTCGCATCCAGCGCCATGGTGCGGGCACGCTGAACGGTCTTCACCTGTTCCACCACCGTGAACTTGTCCGGAGAATCTTCGTGCGCGATGCTCAGCGTGCCATCGCCACAGGAGTTAAAGATATATTTGGTGTCCGGATCGAAGGCCGTGGCATCCACGCCATCGCCGATGGCCGGCGTGGCGACCACTTTTCCGGTGTTGGCGTTCATCACTGCGACCATTTTGTTATGGCAACCCGAGAAGATGCGGCGGCTCTTGGTATCCATGGCCATACCGGATGGTTCTTCGCAAGGCGCGAGCGGCCAACGGTGTTCTACGGTGAGCTTCTTGGCGTCGATATCGAACACTTCGCTTTTATCTTCGATATTCACGTAGACATGGCCCTTGCCGTCCGCCGCTGCGAACTCCGGTTTCCCTTCGAGAGCCACTGAGCCGGCAACTTTACCGTCTTTGGCGTCGATGGCGGTGGCATCCGAACTGCGGCCGTTGAAGGCGAACACGCGCTTGGAGCCTGGATCGTAAATGATGCAGTCCGGATTCTTGCCCGCGGGAACATCCTCGCCGATCTTGTCGAGCGTCTTCAAGTCGAAGATGGTGACGGTGCCGGATTGTCCGTTACTGATGAATCCACGCCCGAACTCGGGGGCCAGCGCGATGCCGTGCACGCCATGGAGTCCAGTGATCTTGCATGCGACGGCGCCTGTCTTGGTGTCTACCACGTCCACTTCGGTGCCATGCGAAACATACACGCGGCCGCTGGATGCGTCGGCGATCAGATAATCCCAACCGCCCTCGCCGCCGATGGATATTTTCTTGAGCTGATGATAGTTGCTTTGGGCGAACGCCGCGGTTAGCAACAGAGCGGACAGATAACGATACATGGATAAAACCATTATCGTCCGCTCGCCTGAAGATTTGGTGAAAGGGGCAAGCCGGACGCTTGCCCCACGCTGCTAGAATCGGAACTGCGCCGTGACCTGAACCAACCGCGGATCGTGCGCTAGTAAGACCTGGCCGAAAGTGGTGTCGTTGATATTTCCGTCCGGGTTGTAGAACTGGGTGTGATTGAAGGAGTTGAATGCCTCGCCGCGCAAGGTGAAGGTGTAGCGCTCCGCAATGTGGACCGTCTTCGATAAACGCATATCGGTGTTGAGAGTTCCCGGACCGTGGAAGACATTGCGGCCGAAGTCTCCATAGTAGCCGGCGCCCAAGGCAACCGAACCGCCCGAACCAACACGGGCGAAATAGGGATTGCCGGCGCCAGTGGCGGTGCCACCCCCCGTCCCGTTGAAGTACGAGTTCAGAAGGCCAAAATCGTTCGCGCGCGGATCCACGAACTGCACGGTGCCACCGATATAGTTCGGACGGTCGTCTCCGGCGCCTGTAAGAGAGCGGTCGCCGCCATCCGTGATGTCAAAGGGAAGGCCAGTTTGGAGCGTCACGACCGAGGAAATGGACCACCCGCCCAGCACCCGGCCGACGAATCCACGCTGATCGTGGAACCAGGGCAGCTCATAGAGCACGGTTCCCACGTAACTGTGCCGAATGTCGGTAGCGCAGTTGCCCCGATCATAGGCGGCGCTGAACGGATTCGAATTCGTTCTCAAGCCGGAACCGTTGTCTATGCAATGCGCGTACGTATAGGCGTTGGTAAGCGTTAACCCATAGGAGGTGCGCTTCTGCAGGCTGAGCTGAAGGCTGCTGTAGGAGGAATTGGAATCGCTGAGCTGGTCCGTAATGCCGCCGAACACAGCGCCACCGTAGGCCGCGTCCTGCGGATTGCCCAGGTTATAGAGATTTCGAAAAGGTTCGTTTCCAACAGTCGCGGTGGAGTTTACGATAGCCGGGTCCATATCCCGGCGATCCTCCAAGTGGCGCCCCTGGCTCCCCACGAAGCCCGCGGACGCGATCCAGTTCTTGGCAACCTCATACTGAATGTCTAAGCTGTATTGCATCGCGGAAGGAGTTTGGAAATTCGGGTCCATTCGTGTGATGCTGACCGGAGCAATATTTGCGAAATTGAAGTTGCCTCCCGGTTTTGTGGGTACAAACGGGAATGGATTCTGAGCGAGTGGCGTGGACGAGGTTTGATAGGGTTCCGTCATGTTCGTGACTGCACCTGCTACCACCTGCGCGCCGTAGGGGGCTGCACCCAGGTACTGCAACGTCAACTCGCTTTCCGGAACGTTGTAGAAAATACCGAAGCCACTGCGGACCACCAGTTTGCCTTTGCCAGTGGGATCCCACGCCAAACCGAAGCGCGGCCCGAAGTCCTTGCGGTCGGGGCTGTAGGTGGAACGGCTTATCCCCGGGTCGCCCGGAAACACTAGACCCACCGGCGCCGTCGGGAAAACGGTGGATTGTTCACCGGGATTGAACGAGCTCACCCGATTGCGGAGCTCCTCGAGTGGATTGCCGTAGTCATACCGCAAGCCGAAGTTTAGGGTGAGATTGCGGGTGACCCTAAAATCGTCTTGCGCGTACGCGCTGAAGAATTTGTCGCGGTAGCCCTGGCGATTGGAATTGGACTGATCGTAGAAATTCGAGATGTAACCGTTCGCGAAATCGTTCACTGCTGACTCGGACACTCCCGCCAGGCCCGGAAGAACCGGGACCAGGTTCCCCTGGGTGGCAGCACCGTCGAAGGAGAGGTATCCGTTGTTGATGAAGTCAAAGATTTGGTTTTGCTCGAAAGCCCGGTATTCGCCGCCGAACTTCATGGTATGCCGGCCTTTGATCCAAGTGACGCTGTCACCATACTGCCAGGTGTTATCACGGCGTGCTTGCGGGCCTTGATAAGTGTTCCCGAGGATGATGTTCCCTATCTGAAAGAACGGCGGTCCGGCGGCGCCGGGATCGTCGGGAATAATTCCGGCGAATCCCAAGCTGGCCGGCGTGGTGTGATTCTGCGGCTCCACGCCGGGCTGATCGCGGCGATGGAACGCTGCTATGGCTTCATTGATCACATTCGGACTAAAAGTGTGCGTATCGTGCAGCGCGACGTTGTGGTAGGTGATGAAATCCAATTCGCCGAAACCCGGAATTGGGGCGCCGGAGAACGCAAATGGCTGAAGCTCGTTGGACCTCTCGGTAAAATACGATGCTGAGAAAGTGTTCCGGTCTGAAAAATGATGATCGAGTTTCAGAATGCCCTGATCGCGCTGCAGGTTATCCTTCGGAGCGCTGGCATATTCGTTGGTGCCGAGATTGGCTACGGGGGTTATGTTCACAACGGCTTTGGCAGCCGGCACGCCGTTGGCCAGGATCGCATTTCGCTCAGCGTCGGAGAAGACTTGACCCGTGCTCGTTTCGCCGTAGACGCGCCGGAAGCCGAGATATGAGATGAAAAAGAACGTTTTGTTTTTCCAGATCGGCCCGCCCAAATTGGCGTCGAAATCATTGAGATTGAATGGCGGTCTCGGAATTCCCGATTCGTTCGAGATGAAGTTGTTTGCGTTCAGAACGGCGTTGCGGAAGACTTCCGTCGCCTGACCGTGGAACTGGTTCGTACCGGACTTGATGGTGGCTTCGATGATCGCGCCGGAGTCGCGTCCGTATTCGGCTTTCATAGCGCCAGTGACCACACGGAACTCACCCAGCGCGTTAGGAGACATGACGTCCACAGCGTCCGGAACATTGATGGCCAGGTCGTTCGCATCGGCGCCATCCAGCATGAAGTTATTCGCTTGCGAGCGCTGCCCGTTGACCGCGAAGGGGCCGACGGAAGTAGCAGCGGCGGCGGACGTGTTACTCGGAGTCATCGCGACGCCCGGCTGCAGTCCCAGCAAATTCAGCGCATTGCGGCCGCCGTTCCCGGATAGGATTGGAAGATCGTCGATCTGCGTCATGGTCTGACCCAGTTGCGCGTCCTCCGTGTTTACAGGAGCCGCGACTGATTCCACGGTAACGGATGTCGTAACTTCGCCGACTTCAAGGCTGGCATCCATGCGTAGCGTAGTCGCCACCACCAGGCGTTGTGCGGAGAGCGTGGTTTTGCGGAAACCGTTCGCCTCGACGGTGATGGTATAGTTTCCGGTGGGCATGTCCACGAACCGGTATGAACCGGTCTCGTTGGTTGTCGCCGGGGACTGCGCTCCGGTTCCGGTGTTGGTTGCAGTCACCTTGGCTCCGACGATGGCGGCGCCGCTGGCGTCCGATACGTTTCCAGTGATGATTCCGTTGGCTCCCTGGCCCCATGCCATTGCCGCGATAACCAACGCGGCCGCAAACAGGAAGAGATTCCGCTTCAAGTTTTTCATGTTTTCTCCTCGCTAACCCTCTTACGCGTTACGCTTGGGCGCGGTAACGTATTAGTGAATTTATTATACGGCAATCTTGCGCTAAGTCGGCAAAAAAACTTGTTGCTTTTTAGGCGCGCTTTAAACGTGCAATGAGAAACAGTGTAGTGAAAAAACAACAAGCTGTGTCTTCGAGATACCTGGATGCCAGGGCAGATCAGACCTGGAAGCGGAACGTGTTTTATGTCAGCGACTTATAGTGTAGGCTGTATTGCAATCTGCCGGTTTTTCCCACGCTTTTGTAAATGGAATCGCGCAGGCGATCGATTTCCATTTCCTGTAGATTAACGTGGATTGTATTTAGTTAGCACAGGGCTTAGTAGGAAACAACTAGCCACTTACCTTCGCGGCCCAAACCTTACCGCTGATTTGCCTTCAGGATCTTCTTGCGCAGCCGGATGGATTGCGGCGTCACTTCCACGAATTCATCGTCGCGAATGAACTCGATGGCCTGCTCCAGGTTCAGCAGGCGCGGCGGTACCAGACGGATGGCTTCGTCAGCGGTCGACGCGCGCATGTTAGTCAGCTTCTTTTCCTTGACGATATTCACATTGAGGTCGGCGTCGCGCGAGTTTTCGCCGACTATCATGCCTTCGTAGACTTCGGTGCCGGGCGTGACGAAAATCTCGCCGCGCTCCTGCAGGTTCCAGATGGCGTAGCCGGTGGTTTTCCCGGGCCGGTCCGACACCAGCGATCCGGTGGGCCGTGTTGCGATCTCGCCCTGCCACTCAATGTAGCCATGAAACAGCGAATTCATGATGGCCGTGCCTTTGGTGTCGGTCAGCATCTCGCTGCGCAGCCCGATCAATCCGCGCGAGGGAATGTGAAACTCCAGCCGCACGCGCCCCGAGCCGTGATTCACCATCTTCGCCATCTTGCCTTTTCTGCTTCCCAGCTTTTCGATCACCACGCCGACGAACGCTTCCGGACAATCGATCACCAGCAGTTCCACGGGCTCGTGCATCTTGCCGTTAATGGTTTTCGTCAGAATCTCAGGCTTGCCAACCATCAGTTCAAATCCTTCGCGGCGCATCATTTCGATCAGGATGGCGAGCTGCAGCTCACCGCGGCCCATAACTTTATAAGCGTCGGGACCGCCGGCTTCTTCCACACGGATAGATACGTTGGTGAGCAGCTCTTTATCCAAGCGATCACGCAGGTTACGCGATGTTACATAGTGACCCTCGCGCCCCGAAAACGGCGAAGTATTGATGGTGAACACCATGGAAATGGTCGGCTCATCAATCTGGATATGCGGCAGCGGTTTCGGATTTTCAACACTGGTGATGGTCTCACCAATGGTGATGCCTTCCACGCCGGCGATGGCCAGGATATCGCCAGGCTGCCCGATGGTCTCATCCACGCGCTTCAACCCCTCGAACGAATACAGCTTGGTGATGCGAGTGTTGTGATAAGAACCGTCCAGTCTCGCGATGGAGACTTCGTCGCCGTACTTGAGCACGCCGGAGAAGACGCGGCCAATCGCCAGGCGCCCCAGGTATTCACTGTAATCGAGATTCGCCACCAGAAGCTGCAAGACGGCATTGGGGTCGCCCTTAGGCGCCGGGATGTTCTTCAGGATGGTGTCAAACAGCGGCCGCAGATCGCTCGACTCGGCTTCGGGCGTGAGCTTCGCTATGCCGGCTTTGGCGTTGGTATAGATCACAGGAAAATCGAGCTGGTCCTCGGTGG
>PMUN01000167.1 GCA_003166875.1 Bryobacterales bacterium
GCGGATCACCGATTCAACGGTGCTCACTTCCATCACCGTATTGCTCCAGCGCAAAGATCTACAGTTCCAGCAAAAAGACAATGTCTCAACCGCCACGGTCAACATCTATGGCCGCATCACTTCCATCGCCGGCCGCGTGATCAACTACTTCGAGGACGTCGTATCTGTACCGGTGCCCACCGAGTTGCTCGGCAAGGCAATCGAGGGAGCCTCCATTTATCAAAAAGCCATCCCATTGCCCCCCGGCATGTACCGCTTGAACGTCGTAGCCAAGGACGTGGTTGGCGGCAACATGACCACCTATCCCATGGCCCTCAACGTTCCTCACTTTGAGGAAGAAAAGCTCGCATCCAGTAGCCTAATCCTCGCCGATCTCATCGAAAAGGTGCCCACCCGCAGCATCGGCACCGGTCAGTTCGTGATCGGCGACACCAAGATCCGCCCGCGCATGGGCGATACCTTCGATCGCAACGAAAAACTCGGCATATATATGCAGTTCTACAATTTCGGGCCGGACGAAAAAACCAACAAACCGAACGCGTCCATCCAATATGAGATAACCAAGACCGGGAGCACTGGCAAGCCGGTGCTAGATTACACCGAAGACGTCAATCAAATACCGGGCGCGTCATCAGCACAGGTGACTGTGGAAAAGCTTCTTCCATTGGCGGCCCTCGATCCGGGAGAATATACTCTGACAATGAAGGTGGTGGACAAGAACCGTAACCAGACCTTAACCCCCACCGCCAACTTTACGGTAAAGTAGTGTAAGATATAGGAGATTAGGGTTTAGTACCTTGAACCCTGGTGCAACCACGCGGATGATGACAGTTCGGCTAAAATTCGCTGTCAGCTTGGTGGCGGCGCTAGCGTCGTCGGCACCCGTCGCGAGTGCAGCATCTCCCGCTAGTCTCTCCGGTAGCATTGCCGGCTTCGTGCGCGACTCCGCCGGTGTACCCCAGATGGGCGCTTCCGTGTTGCTGTTCAACCGCTACGAGCGCCTGATTCAGCGAACCCTCACCAACGAGCGCGGCCTGTTCGGATTCGAATCCCTGACCCCCGATCTATACTCCGTACGGGTCAGCTTGGCGAGTTTCGTTCCCGCCATGAAGCAGAAAATCGCGGTTCAGCCCGGCATGCAGAGTCTCCTGTACGTCGATCTGGCCAGCGTCTTGAGTTCCATCGAGTTGGTTTATGCCGCGCCAGGCCAGGGCGCCTTGATGAGCGATGACTGGAAGTGGACCCTGAAAGCATCCGCCTCCACTCGCCCCATTCTCCGGTTCCTTCCCGATAACCCATCCGATCCCACCCAGAACGAAAAGCCGGCCGGCGAAAGCGTTTTCTCCGATACGTACGGCGTTTTGAGCGTATCGGCCGGCGATCCCGGATCGCTCGGGGGTACGTCTTCGCAATCGGATCTCGGAACGGCTTTCGCGCTCGCCACTTCGCTATTTGGCCGCAACCGCCTTCAGTTGAGTGGCAATGTCGGCTACAGCGCTGGAGCTGCTCTACCGGCCACGGGGTTCCGGACCAGCTTCAGCCGCGATGGATTTGGACCGGAAGTGTCCGTGACCATGCAGCAGGTTTATTTGCCAGGACGGTCGGGCTTTTCTGTAATCCCTGGACAAGCCGAGGGAGCCCCCGCCATTCGCGCGATGTCAGTAGCTGTTCACGACAGTATCGCCATTAGCGACGATCTGCGCTTTGATTACGGGGCGGCGCTCGATTCCATCACTTTCCTGGACCATCTCAATTATTTAAGCAAGTTCGCGCGGCTCAGCTACAGCCTCGGCGATAACGGTACTCTTCAGTTGGCCTATAGCTCGGGTGCGCCTCCGATTCAATTCCTCGCTGCGGATCAGACGGACAATCGCGCCGAGCTTTCTGGAAACGACGACGCGGCCCTTGCGGCCGATCTGGCTGCGCTCTCGGTTTTGCCCCGGCTTTCACTTCGTGATGGCAGCGCGGCGGTTCAGCATTCGCAGGATTACGAGATCGGCTACGAAAAGAAGCTGAAATCCACCACCGTTGATGTCACTGGCTATCACGAGTCAATCACCAATCTCGCCATGACTGTTTCCGCTCCCGACGACCTTTTCTCGCCGAACGACTTGCTGCCGGACATCTCCTCCAAGAGCAGCGTGCTGAATGCGGGCAGCCTGCAGCGCTTCGGATATGCCGCGTCGGTCACCCAAGTTCTCGGCGACAAGATTGAGCTGGGTACATCGGCCGGAAGGGCTGGCGCTCTGACGGCCGGTACCGAGGATTTGCCTGCCGCAACGGGTGACGAGCTGCGTTCCGCTCTCCACCCCACGCAGCGCTTCTGGGCTTCCGCACGGGCATCCGCTAAGCTCCCTGTCACCGGCACGATAATCAACGCCAGCTATCAGTGGATGGACTACCGCGCTATCATGCCCAGCCACTTTTATCTCACACAGCGAGCCTATCCCGAGCCCGGCCTCAACATCCGCGTCCGCCAACCCATACCATCATTCCTCGGGATGCCTGGACGCCTGGAAGCCACCGCTGAACTCCGCAACATGCTGGCCCAGGGCTATGTCAGGGTTTCAGACGCCGGTCAGAGCGTCCTTCTTACACAGAATCCACGCGCCGTCCGCGGCGGCCTCAGCTTCATATTCTGAGGCGCTGAGTACACCGTGGCGCACGCACTCATG
>PMUN01000292.1 GCA_003166875.1 Bryobacterales bacterium
GAGGTTCGCAGGCGAAAGCGCCGCGCCACAGGCTAGCGCTGGCTCGCTTCGCCTGCCAGCACGCGGCGATTGAATCCCGCCGATTGCCCGTGAGGAACGCTCAAAGAATGCCAGTCGTCGTGTTTGAAGTGCTTGGCAAGCAGGACAATTTGTCCGCAATGATACGAGTAATGAGCAACCTGACGATTAATGGCCTGCATCACCGAGTGGGCTTCGCCGCGAATGGTTACCTTTCGCTGCATGTCCTGTTCCGAGAGCGGTTCCAATGCCTGGAAAAGATACTGCCAGCCCTGCTCCCACAGGGCGAGTAATTCCTGGCGCGTCGTGGGAGGATGCTCGAATTCAGAGTCTCGATTGCGGTCTGGTTTCTCTCCGTCGCTGGTCAAAAAGTCTGTCCATCGCGATCGCATGTTGCCGGCCATGTGTTTCACAATTTGGGCAATTGAATTCATATCGTTGTCCAATACGGTGACGAGTTGTTCATCCGTAACTTGGGCTATCGCCCTTTCCACTAGGTTCTTGTAGTAGCGGAAAACCGCGAGCGAATCTTCCTGATATGAAGTTGTAAATTGCAGTGCCATCGTTGATCACCCTCCGGTTGAAGCCTACCGTCCTCTGCCAGGAACAACGTCCACCTGCAGCATTGGATCCGCGGCCGGCACTTCGGTCACCGGCAGCCCAAGCTCCCGCCGCACGATGTTCGTTCCCTGCGCGATGGCGCTGGCCTTATAGAACGCTATCTCGCGGTTCGAGCCCTGGCGCCCGAATCCACAATCGCTGGATACGATCAAACTTTCAGCCGGTATATACTGGAGCGCCTTTCTGATCTCGTTGGCCACTTCCTCCGGTCGATCCGCCTGCAGAGAGCGATGGCTCACCGCACCGATGCAGATTTTCTTTTTCAGGTTATTGCGGAACGGCGCGAACAATTCCAAGTCCTTCTGGTTCCGGTCCTTCATCTCGAGCGTCCACACGTCGCCACGGCAGCGCTCCAGGTAGATCTCGATGGAATTCGCATAGCTGGTGTCTTCCATGACGCGTTGCATGTTCGGATTTCCCCAGCAGGTGTGAATCCACAGCTCGACATCTTCCAGCCCCGCCACTTCGCGATTGAACGCGTCCACCATGAACTGCACTTCTTCATGGTCCTTGCCGTACGTGTTGGCCATGAAATGGAACGTCGGTTCTTCGATCTGAATGCATCGGCAGCCGGCATCGCGGAGCGCCAGCAATTCCTGGTTCATCGCTACCGCCATGTCCCAGATCACTTCGCGTTTGTCCTTATATTTCGGCGTGTGAATGTCAAGAAACAGCGCCATCACCTGCGAGCAGCAGGTGCCGAACTTCACCGGCTTGCGCGTTCTGGCCTGCGCCAGGCGCCATATCTTCGGATAATCGAGCGGCCGGTGCTCGATCTTGTCCACCACATGGGGCCAGCGCCAGCCAGTGTAGATTTCGTTGAGAAGGGACCCCGGAGGATAGTGGAGCCAGGGCGCCGTGGTCTCTTCCGGTTGCAGATGATCGCCCTCGAATCCAGCCCAGCGTTGCAGCGGATAGTGATGCCAGGCCCGGCCGGCCAGGTCTTCGTCCACGTGGAAATCGGCATGGTTCAGAATGTCCAGGCCGGCGCGTTCCTGATCGCCGATCACCACCGTCAGCGCGTCCTGGAACTTTTCCCTGAAGCGAACGTCCAGCATGCAGGTATCGAGCGACCGTCCCCACATGCTCACATCGAACCAACGCGGGCGTGGAAACGAGCCCGTTACGGTACAGGGCAGCATCAGGCCTGCGGTTGCGGTAAACATAGCGATTCCTACGAATGCATTTTAGCCTACAATTTGACATACCACCCAAGCACCGACTCCCTTACGGTCGCGGTTCGGTTGGAAAGAATAAGTCGCGGGGGAGGAATGTGCTTAATGTCGGGTTTAAAATCGTTCCAGAGATTGCCTTCGGCGAATCCTAAGAGATTTCGCCCGGCAAGGTTACATGTTCCCGGATGACTAGAGTCTTCCCGCACCTCGAGGCAATATCTATTTCCCAACAGGCCGACGTGGGCGTCGACCGCGGACCAGAGGGTCCGCCCCACACCCATAGTCCATCTCCTGGACGATTCTTCGAAACCAAACACCTGCTGCTTCGTATATGTGTGTATGGTGGCTAATTCTTCAAATTCCCTTGCACTCGATCATCTACCGGAGTAGAATCTTTCGAAGAAGCCTATGCCAAAACGAAACGCACCTCCGCTACAAGGTGAAATGCTGCAAGGCACGCTCGACATGCTGATTCTCAGGACCCTAGCGCTGGGGCCGGCGCACGGCCACACGATCGCGTACGCCATCGAGCGTGGATCGAAGGACGTGCTCGAAGTAGAACACGGCTCGCTCTATCCGGCACTGCACCGTATCGAAGATCGCGGCTGGATCGCGTCCTTCTGGGGGACGTCGGAAAACAACCGCAAGGCCCGCTATTACCGGCTGACGCCATCCGGCCGTAAGCAACTGACCGCGCAGACGAATCGCTGGGATGAGCTGGTGCGCGCCATCAATCGCGTATTGCGCCCGGCCACAACGGATTGAGACGCCATGGCATGGACTCGCTTTTTCCGCCGCCGCTGGGATGAGGAACGATCCCGCGAACTGGAGGCCTACCTTCAGATCGAGACCGACGAGAATATCGCGTTCGCGCGCCGCTACTTCGGTGGCCGTTCTCCCCTTGGCGAGCGATTCGGTTTCGGGAACCTTCCGGGAACCAAGACCTACATTGAGATCGTCGGCGTGATCAAGGGTGCCAAGTACTCGAGCTTGCGGGACGCGAGTCCGCCCCAAACGATTGTCGACTACGAGCAGATGGATGGCGCAGTTTTTCAAGCCACCATCTACGTGAAGACCCGGATTGATCCGCGGCAAATGTACTCCAGCATCCGGCGCGCGGTTCAGGACGTCGATCGCGACCTGCCGTTCTATGAAATGCGCACGCTGGATGAACAGAGAGACATGCTGCTTACCACGGAGCGCGTGGTGGCGAGTCTGGCTTCCGTATTTGGACTGCTGGCCACGGTCCTAGCAGCGATTGGGTTGTACGGTCTGATGGCCTTCAACGTTGCCGAGCGAACGCAAGAGATCGGTATTCGCATGGCGTTGGGCGCACGCGACGGGAATGTCGCATGGTTGGTGATGAAAGAAGTGCTGTCGCTGGTTGCGGCCGGCGCAGCGGTCGCGCTGCCTGCGTCCTGGATTCTCACACGATTCGTCAGATCCCAACTTTATGACATCGGCCCCAACGATCCTCAAACGATCGTCGCGGCGATGTTCGTGCTCACAATCGTAGCGGCGATGGCCGGGTACATTCCAGCGCGGCGCGCCGCTCGCATCGATCCCATCCGGGCTCTGAGGTACGAATGAGATGGCCTGGACGCGCTTCTTTCGCCGGCGTTACTGGGACGCGGAACGCGCGCGTGAGCTCCGCGGCTATATCGAAATCGAAACCGACGAAAACATCGTGCGGGGAATGACGCCGGACGAAGCTCGATCGGCCGCTCACAGAAAGCTGGGAAATGAGGTTCTGGTAAGAGAGGAAATCTATAGCATGAACAGCATTGGTTGGATCGAAACTTTCTGGCAGGATCTGCGCTACGGCGCTCGCTCGCTGCGCCTCAACCTCGGATTTGCCGCCATTGCCATCGCATCCCTAACCATCGGGATCGGCGCGAACACCACCATCTTTCAGTTGCTGGACGCGATTCGTCTCCGCAGTTTGCCGGTGAAAAATCCGCAGCAGCTTGCCATGGTTCACGTCGCGAACCGGCACTGGGGTACGGGTAGCTTCAGCGGGTCCTATCCTCAATTGACGAACCCGTTGTGGGAGCAGCTTCGCGATCATCAACAGGCTTTTTCCAGCATCGCGGCCTGGAGCGATATGGGGTTCAATCTAGCCAAGGGTGGAGAAGCGCGTTCTGCCCGCGGCCTCTGGGTGAGTGGGGACTTCTTCAACGTACTCGGAGTCACGCCGGTGCTGGGGCGCGTATTCACCTCTGCGGACGATCATCGCGGCTGCGCGGATCCGGGCGCAGTGATCAGCTACGCTTTCTGGCAGCGTGAGTTTGGCGGCGATGCGTCCACGCTGGGACGATCTCTTACGCTCGAAGGCCGTCCGTTTCCCGTGATCGGAATAACACCTGCCAGTTTCTTCGGTGTGGAAGTTGGCAGCAGCTTCGACGTGGCTGTTCCGCTCTGTGCCGAGCCGGCGATGCGCGGTGGACCAAGCTACCTGGATCTGCGCCACGAATGGTGGCTGGCCGCGATCGGCCGCTTGAAACCCGGTTGGTCACTGGCCCAGGCCAGCGCGCATCTGAGCGCAATCTCTCCGGGATTGTTCGACGCCACCATGCCGATTGGCTATGGCTCCGACATGAAGGACTACCTTACGCTCAAGCTGGGCGCGTTTCCTGCGAGCAAGGGCTTCAACTCGATACAAGGTGGACAGGTTGACCCGCTCTGGATCCTTATGGCGAGCACGGGCCTGGTTCTGCTGATCGCCTGTGCGAACCTGGCCAACCTCATGCTGGCACGCGCCAGCGCGCGCGAACGGGAGATCGCAGTGCGGCTGGCCATTGGCGCCTCGCGCGGCAGGTTGGTCCGCCAGTTACTGTCCGAAAGTCTACTGTTAGCTGCGATCGGTACGGTTTTGGGCGCTCTTCTGGCGCCTGCACTGAGCAAAATTCTTCTCGCGCTGATGACCACAGAAAGCAACGAGATATTCTTCGACCTAACGCCGGACTGGCGAGTTTTTGCGTTCCTCGGTTGCGTGGCCGTTTCGACGTGCGTCCTGTTTGGGCTGGCGCCCGCATTGCGCGCCACGCGAGCCGAGCCGGGTGCGGTGATGAAGTCCGGCGGCCGCGGGAGCAATACCAGTCGCGAAGGTTTCGGGATGAGACGCTTGCTGGTGGTTTCTCAAGTGGCGCTGTCGCTGGTGTTGCTGGTGGGCGCGCTCCTGTTCCTGCGCAGTTTTCGCAATCTGCTGACTGTGAACACCGGCTTCCGGCAGGATGGCATTCTGGAGGCGGCACTGGACCCGCGGCGGCTCGACGTACCCAAGGAGCAGCGCTTCCCGTTGCGGCAGGAGATCATTCGCCGCCTGCGCGCGATCCCGGGCGTGGATGCGGCCGCGGATGCCAGCGTGATTCCGCTGGACGGCAGCAGTTGGACGATGGGAATCCGGGTGGACGGCGCCAAGTCCGGTGAGGGAGGTAGTTCCCGGTTCGATTGGGTGGGCCCGGAGTTCTTCAAAACCCTAGAGATCCCCTTGCTGGCGGGGCGAGTCTTCGATGAACACGACACCACCAATTCGCCCAGCGTCGCAATTGTGAATGAAGCCTTCGCGCGAGAGCTTCTGAACGGCGTCAATCCGATCGGCAGAACGTTTCGCACCGTCACGGAGCCGGGTTATCCCGAGACGATCTATCAAATTGTAGGTGTGGTGAAGGACACCAAATACCAGGAGCTGCGCGAATCGCAACAGGCCATTTGTTTTGCGCCGTCCTCCCAGTATCCATTGGGCGGAGGACCGTTCGCGCAAATCCTGATGCGTTCGAATGTGCCATTGCCAGCGCTCACCGAGCAAGTAAAGAGCGCGATCTCAGGCGTTAGCCCGGACATCTTGATCTACTTCCGCGTATTCAAAACCATGATCCGCGACCATCTGGCGGATGAGCGCGTGATGGCCATGCTCTCCGGATTCTTCGCCGCTCTGGCGACGCTGCTTGCGATCATCGGGCTGTATGGGGTGATGTCGTACATGGTGGCGCGGCGGCGCAGCGAGATCGGAATTCGCATGGCGCTGGGCGCGAACGCTGGCAACGTTTCGAAGATGATCCTGCGTGAAGCGGGGTTGCTGCTGGCCGTCGGCCTGGTGGTCGGGACGGGATTGGCCGTGGCTGCTTCCACCGCCGCAAGCACGTTGCTCTTCGGACTAAAACCGCATGATCCCGCTACGCTGGCGATGGCAGTGGCGGCGTTAGCCCTGGCGGCACTTGCGGCCAGCTATCTGCCGGCCCGTCGCGCCGCGCGGTTGGATCCGATGCTAGCGCTGAGGGAAGAGTGATAGGCTCCCTTCCGGTCGCGGCTCGGAAAAATTCGCGTGGTCCGGACCATTCACGCAAACGATTCACACCACCCGTTACCGAGCCGCGACCGGAAGGGAGCGCTACCAATTACTGGGCATCTTAAAGGCTGTCGGCGGCGGTGGAACGTCGGGTGGCCTTTTAGCCAGCAAGAAAAATCTATCGTCCGAAACATTAACGAGTACATGAGTCGCCTTCACCGCGCCCTCCAGTACCGCGCGGAAGCGGGCTGGGAGATAAAAATCCGCAGTGGAATGGGCGGCAACGATCTTTGCCACGTCGGCATCTGACTGTGCCACCACAGCGGTTGCAATCGGCTCCGACGAATTTAGACCCCACGCACGCAGACGCTCCCGAAATATAGGCTCCCAGTGCTCCATGTCGTCGAACTGCGCAGCCGTTACCGTGATACCCAGCTGGACATAATACGGCACCAGGCGCTCCACCAATCCGTTAGGATCGATCCAGCAGTAGTGAATCTTTGGCAAGGGAAGCACGGCGTCATAGAGCTCATCGTCGGTGTCTACCAGAACCAGCGGGTTGGGCCGGCCGCGATCTGAATAAGTGCGCAGTAATGTTTCGGAAGGCATCGGCGGGTAGGCGCCAAAGGGAAGTCCCCACGTTCTTCGTGGCGCTTCGGTTTTGATGGCGAAGACCAGGCACAAGAACAATAGCAGCCATTTTCGTGTCATTGGAGAAAAGCACGCCGCCAGCATGCACAGCGGAGGCAGCAGGAAAAGGATCCATCGAAACTGGCCTCGCACCTGGAAAAAAGAAAGCGCCAGACACACCACGAGCAGCCAGGCGGATAACAGAATTGGCTGCACGGTGTCGCGACGTTTGGCGGCCATCCACGCTCCCGGAAGCGCGGCCACCGCGAGGCAGCACAAAATCGGATCCACCAGGAACAACTGCTTGGCATAAAATACGAGCGGCCATTCACTGGATATCTGTGCGGGCGGGTGAACGCCATAGGCCAGCAATTGCGTCTCGATATAGTCCGCCCAGAACCAGCGGAAATGTGCGACCAATTGATACGCATGCCAGGGCGCTGCCAGCAGAACAGCCAACGCGCAAGCCTGAACCACGCGGAGAAAACGGGGCCGCTGCTCGCGTCGAATCAATGCCGCAAAAAGAAACAGCGTGAGGATCGAGATAACGCCGGCCACGTTCTTGGTCATGATGGCGGCGGCCGTTGAGACCGCGAATCCGATAACCGAGGTTCGACGCTCCAGCCGAGGATCGCGATAAACAAAGAAGAGCGCGGCGGTCGTAAAAAACGCCAGTAGCAGATCCGTGTAACAGAGCCGAGAAAAGATGTGCCACATGGGATCGGAAACCAGTAGCAAGGCTGCCGTAATTCCCGCGCCGATCGAAGTGCTCCCGCGGCACCACAAATACAGCAAGGTGACTCCCAATGCGCCGGCAACTAACATCGGCAGGCGAAGTGCCAACAGCGAAATGCCCAGCAGCTTCATCGAGAGCGCGGAAAGCCAAAGCTGCATCGGCGGCTTGAGCAGATAAAATTTTCCGAGGAACCTCGGCGTCATCCAGTGACCGTGGAGCACCATGGTCATCGAACTATTGGCGAAAACCGATTCGTCCTGGGACCGGTATCCGCCAACAGGATCCGAAATGGGCGCGGCGACTTTGGCGCTATCAATTCCGATGCCGAGAACCACAAGAGCGGTTAGAAAGACCAGCCATGGCGTATAGCGGAGATGGTTCAAGTGATCTATCTTAACTTGTAGCGCACGCACTCTTGCGTGCCGTGTNNCATGAGTGCGTGCGCCACGGTGCTGGTATATTGACGAAGAATGAAAGATTGGGTTCTCGCCCTGCTGGTCCTGCTGCCGGAAATCCTGATCTTCTACCGCAAGGTGATCTTTTCGCCGCACTACGTGATTCCGTGGGATTTTCGCTACTATCACTTGCCGCTCACCACCTTCATCGCATCCTCGTGGCGCGCGGGACAGTTCCCGCTCTGGGATCCTTATACCTACTGC
>PMUN01000014.1 GCA_003166875.1 Bryobacterales bacterium
ACTAATTCCTGCGCAGAGCCCTTTTTTCATTGTGACATGGTCCCCGCGCTTACGGGTCTGTGAAAAAATCACAACAACCGGTCGCTTACGCTCGCGGCTCGGAAAGAATGCGTTACGGAGCCGCGACCGTGAGGGAGTCGGTGCTTAGGCTACGGCAAAGTGAATGTGTAGAGCGAGCTGCCCGTCGCGATGGCGATGTACTGCTTTCCGTCCACTGCGTAGGACATCGGAGCGGCTATAGCTCCGCTGCCGGTCTGGAAATGCCACAAGGGCTTGCCCGAGCGCGCGTCGAATGCGATGAAATTGCCCTCGGCGTCGGCGCTGAATACCAGACCGCCGGCAGTGGACAACACACCTGACCAGGTTGGCGACGGATGTTGAAATTCCCATTTGATGTCGCCAGTGACAGGGTCGATCGCGCGCAATGCGCCCGAATAAGGCTCGCCCTGGGGCGCGGGAATGTAGGCGCTGCCGTAAAAAGCGTGACCGGCTTCATAGGGCTGCGGCGCGGTGCTGAAAACATCGCATTGCTCGCGAATATTCACGTAGAAGAGTCCCGTTTGCGGATTGAACGTCGGCGACATCCAATTGGTGACGCCGGAGGCGCCGGGACAGACGAAGCGGCCTTCCAGCGTGGGCGAACTTTCCTTGGTGGCCACTGGACGGCCTTCGGAATCCTTGTGATCACTCCATGTCACTTTACCGAACGGCGTAGCCGAGAGCAGCTTTCCGTTGGTGCGATCCAACACATAGAAGTAGCCGTTCCGATTCGCTTGCACGATCAGGTGTTTGTCGCCCTGGTCGATGATGACCGGAACTTCGGTGGAATCCCAATCATGCTCATCGTGATGCGTGAATTGGAAATGCCATTTCAGCTTTCCCGTATCGGCGTCCAAGGCGAGCAGCGTATTGCTGTAGAGATTGTCGCCCGCGCGCCCTTCACCACGATTGGACGGCGACGGATTGCCGGTGGGCCAAAAGATGAGGTTGGTGGGGGGATCGAAGACGCCGGTGATCCAAGCCGCCGCGCCGCCCGTTTTGTAGGATTCGCCTTCCCAGGTTTCCTGGCCGGGTTCACCGCGTCCTGGAACGGTGTAGAAGCGCCATTTCCGCTGACCGGTCGCGGCATCGTAAGCATCAATGAAGCCGCGGATACCATACTCGCCACCGGCGACGCCCATCACCACCAGGTTCTTTACCGCGAGCGGCGCGGGCGTGAAGGTGTAGCCTCCAGCGTAGTCAACCGCCGAAACATCCCAGACGACGTTGCCGGTTTTCGCGTCGAGCGCCATCATATGAGCGTCGAGGGTGCCCATAAAAACTTTGTCGCCAAGTATAGCCACGCCGCGATTCACGCGGCCGCAGCAAGGCCGGATATCCGCCGGCAATTGGCGCTGATAAAGCCAGATGGGACGGCCGGTGCGCGCATCCAGCGCGAAAGCGCGATTATCGGGAGCAGTTCCATAGAGAATGCCGTCCACCACTAGCGGCGTAGTCTCAAACTTTCCGGTTGCGCCCGTTTGATACACCCACTTGGCCACCAGCGACTTCACGTTGTCCACATTGATTTGATCCAGCGTGCTGAAGCGGTGTCCGGAGTAATCGCCCGAATACGTGAGCCAGTTCTGGGGCTCCTTGGAGGAGTTCAGGATGCGATCGAAGCTCACTTGCGCGTATGAGATCGCCGCGGTCAGCAACAGCAGTGAAGTCGCGCGATTCATTTGTCCTCCACACCGAGCAGATAGGCAACTATATCCCCTAGATCCTTGTCGCTCAACAGGGAGGTGTCATAGGCCGGCATAAGGGACGTACGCGTCTTTTTGAAGGAACGTAGTTTGTCCTTTTCAAGCAGATAAATTTTTTCGGCTGGGTCCATGATTTGGACGCTGAAGCTGTCTTCGTTGAGGGTGACGCCGGTGATGGTTTTGCCATCGGCGGTGACCACGGTCACAGTTTCGTACTCCTGGGGAAATGCTTTGGTGGCCTCAGTGAGTCCGGCCGCCAACCTGCGGCTTGGGTCGCGAATGGATTCGACAATGGATTCGATGGAGCGAGAGCTGCCGGTGCCCGTCAAATCCGGACCCAGTCGCCCGCCTTTGCCCTGCACCATGTGACAAGCGAAGCATTTGGCGGAGCCGAAAAACGCATCCTTGCCATTGGCCGCGTTGCCGGGTGGATGCGCCGGCGTTTTCACTTGCACGCTTCGAATATACGCGACCACTTGCCAGACTTCCTCATCCGTCATGCCGACGCCAATGCTCCCAATCGCTGCCGGCATGGCTGTGCCCGGAATTCCGTTTTTGATGTTTTGGAACATTTCGGCATCCGAGGCTCCGTGGCGCTTGCGGGCCAGCGTGAGATCGGGCCCGCGCCCGCCGCCGCGCGCGCCCAGGCCGTGACAGAACGAGCAGTTGATGCGGAATTGGAATTCGCCGGCTTTGGCGGCATTGGGATCGTTGGCGAGCGGGTTGCGGTCTTGGGCTATGAGGACAGTACCGAGCAAGAGAAGTCCAACAACTTTGGGAGGCATGTTGTTTCTCGAAGTCTACCAACAATTCCGTCGCGCTGGCTCAAAGGCCCCGACCAAAGGCACCGACTCCCTTACG
>PMUN01000112.1 GCA_003166875.1 Bryobacterales bacterium
CCCCGAACGTCCTTGATAGGTGATTTTGGCTTGCTCGGCTCCCACATAGACCTTCGCACGGAGGTTGGGCTGATTACCCGGTAGAGGACCGTCCGCTTCGTTGCCGGTTACCGCACCCAGGCCAGTACCCCAGATAATAATCACGTCGCCGGCTTGAGCCGCCGAGTTTTGGGTGATGAGATTGTAGCTGGAATTGTCTACGATTCCCGGCCCGCTGCCGCTCTGATTGACACTATTGATCCCAAAGCTATGGTCCACCACTTTAAAAGCTGCCGGCGCGCTGGCTCCAGCAGAGGTGGTAACGATCAACGTAGCGCTGCCTGTCGGCGTTTTGGAGGGAAGTAGCGCGTTTATCTGACCGGGGCCGACGAATAGAGGAATAGCGTCAACCGAAGTGCCTCCCGATGTGACCTGCACGGTCACGCCACCGAGCGTGGTCTTCAAAGGAAAAGAGAGTCCGGGGCTCTGGGAAGGCCCTAAGTTCGTTCCAAATATCGAGAAGATCGAACCTTGCGCGATGGAAGAATTAGGCAAGCCGAGGGGTACCAGGCTGTCCGCGTTGACGATGCCGCCTGTGAATACGGTAGGCTGCGCAGCTAGCCAAGAGCTGCTCCCGACCACGGAAAATGTCAAAAATATCAGTCGTTTCATATAGTTATCCCCCACATTCTGTTGGCACGGAATCTATGCCGATCGTGACCGTACCTGCAAAGATACGCGAGAAACGGCGGCCAATGGGATCACTCGAGTTCCATTTTTCTGGAGCCGAAGGATAGCTATACTTGGAACGAACGCCGCGTGAAAGAGTCTTCACCCCAAGACGTAACGAAGCTGCTAGCCGAATGGAGCAAGGGCGACCGGGCCGCACTCGAAACGCTGATGCCTTTGGTTTACGGCGAATTGCGCCGCGTGGCTGGCCGTTATCTAAAGCAGGAAAAGCAAGGGCACACGCTGTCTCCTACGGCGTTGGTTCATGAAGCCTACCTGCGGCTGGTAACGCAGAAGCTTCCCTGGCAGAGCCGGGCACACTTCTTCAGCGTGGCCGCGCAAATGATGCGGCGGATCCTGGTGGATCACGCGAGAAGTCACCAATACGCCAAACGCGGCGGGGGCGCCGTGACGCTGGAATTGACTGAAGCGGTGGCGACGCCCGCGCGGCGGGAAATCGATTTGCTGGCGTTGGACGACGCGCTCGAGAGCCTGGCGAAACTGGATGAGCGGCAAAGCCGGATGGTGGAGTTGCGGTTCTTCGCGGGCTTGTCCATTGAGGAAACGTCGGAAGTATTGGGTGTGTCGGCGCCCACCGTGAAGCGCGAGTGGGCATCGGCACGAGCTTGGCTATTCCGCGAGATCAGTAGAGGATCCGTTGACGGCTGAGGAGTGGGTAAAGGTTCGGGAAATTCTGGAAAGCGCTCTCGAGCTCGCGCCGGAAGGCCGAGCCGCGTACCTGGACTCTGCCTGTTCAGGAGATTCCGCGCTGCGCCGTGAAGTGGATTCGCTCATCGCTTCCGATCAGCAGGCCAGCACGGATTTTCTGGAGCCGGACGCATTCACTCCGGCTGAAGCCGACGGCGTCTCCGCATCAGCCGAATCGCTGGCCGGAAAACGGATCGGCGCTTATCAGATCGTGGAAGAGATCGGACACGGTGGCATGGGCAGCGTATATCGCGCCGTCCGGGCCGACGATCAATATCGCAAGCAGGTTGCCATCAAGTTAGTACGCGGCGGCTTGGGCGACGCCTTCCGGAGGCATCGTTTCAAGGCTGAGCGTCAGATTCTGGCCAATCTCGATCATCCCAACATCGCGCGGCTCCTGGATGGAGGCACGCTGGAAGATGGCCAGCCTTACGTGGTGATGGAATTCATCCAAGGCCAGCCGATCGACAAATTTTGCGATTCGCGCGCGTTGCCGGTGTCCGAGCGGCTCCGGTTATTTCGCACCGTGTGTTCAGCCGTGGAATACGCACATCAACACCTGGTGATTCACCGCGACCTCAAGCCCGACAACATTCTGGTGACCGAATCGGGTGAGCCAAAACTGCTGGATTTTGGGATCGCGAAGATTCTGGACGCCGACGTTGCTGCTGGGTCTGGAAATGCCACGGTGACCGTGCTGCGGCCGATGACGCCGGAGTACGCGAGTCCCGAGCAAGTGCGCGGAGAACCGATGACTACGGCGAGCGATGTTTATTCACTCGGCGTGATTCTATACGGGCTGCTCACCGGGCAGCGGCCTTATCCGGGAACCAGCCGGTTGCCGCACGAGATCGCGCAAGCTGTTTGCGAAGCGCAACCTGAAAAGCCCAGCACGGCCATCGATCGTGAGGAAGCAAGGCCGGAGACCGGGGAGAAACTTCGCCGGCGCTTGCAGGGGGATCTGGACAATATCGTGTTGAAGGCTCTGCGAAAAGAGCCGGAGCGCCGCTATGCGTCAGTGGAACAATTCTCCGAGGACATACGGCGCCACTTGAAGGGACTGCCGGTGATCGCCCGTCCGGACACGTTTTGGTACCGGACTGGGAAGTTCGTGAATCGCCACAAGGCGAGCGTCCTGGTGGTGGCTTTGGCAGTAGCGGCGCTGGTGGCAGGCCTGGTTATAACGCTGCGCGAGACCTACGTGGCACGTCGCGAGCGGGCCCGCGCCGAGCAGCGCTTTAACGATGTTCGCGCGCTCGCGAACTCGCTGCTGTTTGAGGTGCACGACGCGATTCAAAACCTGCCGGGATCAACAGCCGCGCGAAAGCTCATCGTAGACCGCGCTCTGCGATATCTGGACGCACTGGCCAAGGAAGCCAAGGGTAATCTCTCGCTGCAGCGCGAACTGGCGGCAGCTTACCAGAAGGTTGGCGATGTCCAGGGAGGATTTCGAGAGGCGAATCTCGGCGATACGGCCGGCGCACTGGTGAGCTACCGTAAGTCGCTCGCGATTCTGGAAGCGGTGGCGGCCGCTGATCCCGCGAATGTTGAAGCCGCGCGAGAGTTGATCCGCGCCCATGGCAAGCTGAGCGATGTATTGATCCTGGCTGGCGACCGGGCGGGCGCCATCGAGCAATCCAAGCAATTGGTTGCGATTGCGGAACGGCTCTCCTCAGCCGATCGGGGCAATCAAGCGGAGCGGCGCAACCTGGCGCTGGCTTATTTGGATTACGGCTTCAAAAGAGCCGACAGGGACCAATGGCAGGCGGCCCTCAAGGACTGTCAAAAGGCAGTCGCGCTACTCGAATCCGTGGTGGCCGCTGGCGACAAAAGATCCCGCCGTCTTCTCGCGCTGGCATATAGCCGAACGGGCGATCTGCTTTCGCGCTTCGCGCATCGGCACGCGGAATCCCTGGCGATGCACCAAAAAGCGATTGGCCTGATGCAATCCATGTTGATGGAAGATCCCGATAACACCGATCTGCGGCGGATCGAGGCTTGGGAGATAGTGCTTACAGGCGATGAGATCGGCGGCCAGGGAGACGCCACCATGGCACTCGAAAAGTACCGCGACGGCCTCGAAAAATTGCGCGGGCTGTCGGCTGCCGATGTGAACGACGTGCAGGTGCAGGTCCTGGTTGCTATCGCGACAGGGCGTTTGGGGAGCGCCTTCCTGCAGCAGGGTAACGCGAAAGCGGCGCTGGTGGAACTGGAGAACTCCTTGGTCCAAGGCCGCCGTTTCTCGAAACCAGGTTCAGCGAACGCCGACCTCGCGTGGACTATGGCGCTCGACCAATTCCAAATGGGCCAGGCGCACGCGCTGCTGGCTTCCGACGCAAGACTCTCTCCCGGCGTTCGACGGGAAAACTGGCAGCAGGCGCTCACGTGCTATCAGCGGAGTCTGCCGGATCTTACAGCGGCGACCAACGGGATCTTTCAGGAGATGGCGCAAACCACGTTGAAAGAAGCACGCAGCGATATGGCCAGGTGCGAGCAGGAGTTGCATCACTGACCAGCAACGGGTATCACCGCTCTCGCCCTGCGACCACCTCCTACGAAGCCTGTTTTTAGACGGCCTTCGCCGATAGGCCTACCCTTCTCCTATTAATGTCACAGAGGAGTAAGCTGCATAGGGCGGACTTTTACAGAGTTCGAGGATAGACGGAGGGGTTTTGGCGTGACATTCGATGGAAGTGTCGCGATAAAGAGCGGGATTCCTGTTGGCTGCGTGTTTGGGTGCGGGCACAAGATGCCTCGGGGGTGAGATCGGATCTTGCGGTAGTTCAGTCCGAAACTAAAGTTGCAGACGAGGGACGCCAGGACGCACGGAGAAAAAATATGATTCTCAACGGCCTTGCAATCGCAGTTCTGGCCGCTGGGTCACTGCTCGCCCAGTACCATCGGCACGTGAGCGCACTCACGACCTACTTCGCGCAGGTCGTGCCACTTGTCATCATCGGCGAGGGTTGGAGCCAGCGCATCGTTTTGACAAACGTTGATGCTAGCCTTACCGCCGTCGGCACGGTTGAGTTCTTGACCCAGAGCGGGCAGCCGTGGACGGTCAACCTGACAAACGGTGGGCAGAACTCGGTCTTCGCCTTTTCCCTTCAACCCGGTCAGACCGTCATCTTCGAGACGGTCGTCCAACAGAACCCCCAGATACTCGGGTGGGCGCTGGTCCAGGAGACGACCTCCGGCATCGCAGACCTTTTCGGGCAGACGATATTTCGCAAACAGAGACCGGGGCTACCTGACTTCATGTCCTCAATGGTGCTTGGAGGTCAGGCATTTCAGACGCTCACCGTTTTTTTCGACAACACCGATGGCAGGACCACGGGCATGGGGATACTGACCTCTCAGGTCTGCACGTTTTCATGCGACACCCCCGTCCCGTTGCAGGTTACTGTCCAAGGGCTTTCAGGAAACATCGTGAGTCAGAAGACCATCAACCAACTGCCAGGCGTCCTGTACTGGATGGACCTTAGCACCGATTTTCCCGAAACCAATGGGAGGACAGGGACTTTCGTGGTCCAGCCGGTCACCGAGTTCTCTACAACTTTAACCGGGTTCAGCCTTCAGTACGGAAACGGTGGCTTCACGGTAATCACTCCATTTGAGAACTAGCCGTCGAGGTTCCAAATGCCCATAATCTGTCTCCAATGCGGCTCGGTAAATGATCGGGCAGTGAAGACTATGCGGGGAAGCTTCTTGCTCGAATGCCTGTTGTGGCTCTTCTTCATCCTGCCTGGCGTGATCTATTCGGTTTGGCGATTGACCACGAAGGCAAAGGTTTGTCCAGCTTGTTCCGCCCGAGAAATCGTGCCCCTGTCTAGTCCTGGAGGCCAGAAACTTCAGCGCGAACTCGCGACCGTTGGACCGGTAGGGCCTGGAAGCGCAACCCTGTTGCCTTCAGGGTCAGAGGCCCGTGGAGGATGCCCGAATTGTGGCCGCCAGATTCCCGCCGCATCCACTTTCTGCAGCCATTGTGGAACAAGATCGGCGGTCATTTCCGAAGGTACTCCCACGGCCGCTACGCCACCGAGCAGCTCAGTCCCTGGCCGCCGACTGGCATGGAGAGTTGGGGGCTTGGCCGTCGGAGTATCGCTTGTGGTTTTTGTTGCATCGCGCTCGCAACGCCAGCCTACTGCGCCAACTCACGCGACCCCTCGTCAAGCAGAACCTGCTCCCGCACCTGTTTCTGTTCATCCGGCCCAGCCAGGCGACTTGGTTGTTGCGCGCAAGAACTCCATTTGTGGTTCCTCCGTACAAGCCTTTGACGACATGATCAAATGGGCAGTCCGGGGCGACGAGCGGGAAATGTTTCGTGTACTGGTCACTACAGGATCATCAATGTGGACCACGGGCTCTTCGGCGAAGGTCCTCGACACTGGCGGCCTCCTATATTCGCGGACGAAGATCCGCATTATCAAGACGCAGCGGGAATGTTGGGTCCAGTCAGAAGCGGTCACGGTCCACTGAGTGCAACACGGCGGCGTGCTTGCCGGGACTAGAGGTTCGAACCACTTCTTGTCGCCTAGGCCTAACTCCGCTCAAGAGAGGCGAGGTGGCGAGGTTCTTGCTTGTTCAAGTGCCATTACCAAATCGTCTTCAGGCTGGCGGCGCGGATGCGTCTGTCACGGCTGATGACCGGCACATCGAAATAGACCGCAGTTGCCGCCACCATGCGGTCGGGCATGTCTGGGACTTCGTCGCGCGGCACCTGCCGCATAGCTTGTACGATGGCGGCGGTAAAAACAGCTTCCGTGAAAACATGCTCGGGGTCGGCCAGCACTTGCGTCAGTTCATCGTACGCCGAGGACGGCAGTCGGTTCTTCTCGATCAAATAGACTACCTCGGCCAGGCTTATGGTCGAAATGGCAATCTTGCGCCTTGCAGCCGCCGCTTCATTGATAAACCCTTCGGCCGCAGCCGAGAGTCTGGCGTCGTCGAATAGATGCCAGAGGGCGGCGTGGGTATCCGCAACGGCAGAGATTATCAATGGTCTTCGCCAAAGTTCCGGAACATATCAGCCCGGTTAGCGTCGATTTCCTCAGCGGATGGAGCCTGTCCGTATTTGGCGAACATACCGCGCCCTGTTTTGAAAGGCACACCAGACGATTCCGCTTCAAGTGAGGATGCGAGGTCACGTTCAAGAACCTTACGCGCGTAACCGTCGGCGGAGACTCCATGTGCGTTGGCTTGCACCTTTAGAGCCGCGCCAAGGTCCTCTGGAAGCTGAATGGTCATTGGTAATATTCCTACTTCATTCTCATTGTAACCTGCCACAGGCGGCTAATCGCCGCTGACCGCTTCCCGGCTAGCAGAAGCTGAACAGGTTGTCGACCAGCCGGCGGTGACGAAAGACGCTAAACCAGTTCTAACCGTTTCAGCTTTATGCGGTCGGCGCGAACGTGGGCAAGATCGTACTGGGCTTGTTGCACAAGCCAGCTTTCAGCGCTGCCGCCGAACACCTTCGATAGCCGAACGGCCATTTCAGGGGATATGCCGCGCTTCTCGTTCACCAACTCCGATAGCGTGGTGCGCGTTACTCCAAGTGCGGCGGCGGCGTCCGTAATGCTCAAACCCAAAGACTCAATGCACTGGCGAAATACAAAACCTCCGGGGTGAGGTGGGTTCTTCATCGGCATGTTCACACTCCTTTTCAGTGGTAGTCCAGATAATCAACGTCGAACGCGTCAGGGTCGGTAAAACGAAAAACCACCCGCCAGTTTGCACGAACCGTTACTGCCCACAAGCCTTTCAGGTCGCCCTTCAGCGGATGCAACCGCAACCCGGGAAGGTTCATATCGGCCACAGTGTGGGCCGCGTCGAGCCTGGCCAGAATATCACGCAGCTTTGTAACATGTTCGACATTTACCCCGCTCGGGTCGGCGTCTTCATAAAGGCGTTTCAATCCCTTGTGGCGGATCGAGGAAATCACTTTAGACCGTAATGCGTAACGTAACGCATGTCAAGAACAATTCTAGCATGCGAGTGTTAAGACGGCTAATCGCCGCTGACTGTTTCCGGCTCCCGCGCGAATTCCTGATCCTTGTACTGAAGCTGATACAGCTTCCAATAAATTCCGCGCAAGGCCAGCAACTCCTGATGCGTGCCGATCTCGCGAAGTTTTCCTTTGTGCATCACCAGGATTCTGTCGGCGCGCTGGATGGTGGAGAGGCGATGCGCGATTACGATTGAGGTGCGGCCCTCCACCAGCCGGCCGAGGGCGTCGCGAATCCGCAACTCCGTCTCAGTGTCGACGCTCGAGGTGGCTTCGTCCAAAATCAGATAGCGGGGACTGTGAGCCAGCGCCCTCGCGAAACTGATAAGCTGCTTCTGACCGGTGGAGAATCCGGCGCCGCGCTCGCGCACTGGCTGCTCGAAACCCTCCGGTAACGTCTGAATGAAATCGAGCAGATTGACGCGCTCGGCCGATTCGGAAAGTTGATTGTCTGAAATTCCGGGAGTGCCCAGGCGGATGTTCTCCGCAATAGTCCCTGTGAACAGATGCGGATCTTGTAACACAACGCCGAAGTTGCGCCGTAGTTGTTCCAGATCGAATTCGCGGATATCGGTTCCACCGATGCGGATGCTGCCGCGCTGCGCCTCATAGAAGCGCAGCAGCAGACTGGTGAGCGTGGTTTTGCCCGCGCCGGTGTGACCGACCACCGCGATGGTCTCGCCTGGCTCAATGCGGAAGCTGACGTCGGCCAGGACCCAGTCCTCGTCTTTGTATGCGAACCAGACGTGATCGAACTCGATAGCTGCTGGCCGCGGCGGGAACGGCTTCGAGCGCACTTCGGATTGGATCTCGACCGGAGTGTCCAGCAGTCTGAACACGCGCTCGGAGGCGGCCATCGCCGATTGCAGGATATTGTATTTCTCACTCAAATCCTGAATGGGGCGGAAGAATCGCAGGCCGTATTGAAAAAAAGCAACCAGGATGCCGAGGCTCAGCGCGCCGCCGCGAATGCGGAAGCCTCCGTAGCCGAGCAGCAGCGCTAGCGCCAGCATTCCCAGGAATTCAATCACGGGATAAAACCACCCATAGGCGGTGATTGCGTCCTTGAAGGCTTCCATGTGATCGCGATTGATACGGTCAAACTCGGCGCGGCTCTTCTCTTCGCGGTTGAAGAGCTGCAGAACGGCGATGCCGTTGACGTGCTCTTGCAGATACGAGTTGATTCTGGCGATGGCCACGCGAATGCGCCGGTAGCTCTGCTGGACGCTACGGCGAAATATGATGGTGACCACTATCACAAGCGGCATAACCGCCAGCATGAAGCCGGTCATGCCGGGGCTGAGCTGCAGCATCGCAGCGATGACGAATAACAGCATCAGCAAGTCGCCTAAAATCATCAGCAGTCCGGAAGCGAACAGCTCATTGAGCGCGTCCACGTCGGTGGTGAGCCGCGTGACAAGACGCCCCACCGGATTGCGGTCGTAGAAAGCGATGTCGAGACGTTGCAAATGCGCCATCAACTCGCGGCGGAGATCGAACATCGCTTTTTGTCCGACCCACTGCATCAGGTATTGCTCGCCGAAATCGCAGATCAACGCCGCGGCGATGGATAGCAGATAGATGAACGAAATCTGCAGCAGGCCGGTCCAGGGGCTGCTCGAAAGGTAAGGATCGAGGATGGTTCGCGTGGGGCGTCCCGAGGGCTCCAGATACCGGTCGATCGCGAGCTTGGTGAGCAGCGGCCCCACCACCTGCAGCGCCGCGTTGACCAGCAGAAATACCAGCGCGATCAGGACTTCCGATTTGTACGGCCGGATATAAGCCAGCAGGCGCCGCATGAGGCGCCCATCGTAGGCTTTCCCTAAGACCTCTTCTTCCACTTTCTTTCAGTTTACCTTGTGGGGCAGGTTGGTAACCTGCGCGCCGATTGCCAATCGGCGCAATTCAGGCGGGTTACCAACCCGCCGCAGGATGCCATCCTGCCCCACGGCTACGATACGATAAACGGAAGGCCAAATATGAAAGCTCTCGCTTTGCTCTCGCTCACAGCCGCCGTTGCGTTCAGCCAGTCCAAGCAACCCGATCTGTGCGTACCGCCGCCCAGCGGGACTGCGCCGGCGCTTCCGGCGAAGATCATGACGGGGCAGGGAACTGTCCATTTCGCGATCACCACGTCGAATCCAAAGGCGCAGCAATTCTTCGATCAGGGCGTTGCGCAACTGCATTCCTTCTGGGCGGTGGAAGCGGAGCGCTCGTTCCTTCAGGCCGCCGAGCTTGACCCGGACGCGCCCATGCCTTACTGGGGCGTCGCAATGGTGGCCGCGGGCGATTACCGGCCGCGCTTCCAACTGGACACTTTCGATAAGTTATTCGGGAAAAGCAATCCATTGAAAGCGGCGTCGCGGGCTATCGAAGCCGCCCGCAAAGCGGATCAGCTCGCGCAAGCGCCCGGCAAAGCCACGCCGCTAGAAAAGCTGTACATCGCCGCTATAGTTGCACGGCGCGATGCGAAGTCGAAAGATCCGGACGAAGGCTACATCCAGGGACTGCGCGCGATCGTCGCGCAATATCCCGATGAGATTGAAGCCAGAACCTATCTGGCCCTGCACTTGATGCGCGGCTTCGATCAACCGGAGAAAACTCCGCGCGGCACCAGCATGGAGGCGGTGGCCATCCTGCGCGACTTGCTAGTGAAAGCGCCCGATCATCCGGGCGTCCACCATTACGTGATCCACGGCTTCGAAGCCTCTACTTTCGCCAAGGACGCTTGGCCGAGCTGCAAACGTTACGCTGAGCTGGTTACCAATATTCCGCACGCCTTGCACATGCCCGGCCACATTTACTCGCAGACTGGGCGGTGGGAAGACGCCGTGAATTCGTTCGCCGCAGCCGCCGAAAACGAGCGTGGTTACATGCGCGCTGACAGCTTATATGGGACCGGCCATCATGGCCACAATGTGCATTTCCTCGCGACAGCTTACTCGTTTCAAGGCCAATACGACAAGGCCAAAGACGCTGCGCGCGAGCTGCTGGGATTCAAAGAGAATCCGCGTGAGATCGCATCCATCGATGGATTCTACAGCGCCTATCGGCAGGGTTGGTTCGCGATGCTGCGCTCGCTGGTTCAATCCGAGAGTTGGGACGAGATCCTGGACGGCGCCACTTTGCCGGTTTACGATAAGCCTCGCGAAAAGGCCTGGCGGCATTGGGCGCTCGCGCTGGCTTACCTAGGAAAAGACAACGCGGGGATGGCTCGGACCGAAGCGAAGCACATGGATGAATCGCTCGCTGAATACAAAGAGAAAGTGAAGATGCCGGTGCCTGAGGTGTTGGAGGTTGCACGCGAAGAATTGGACGGCCACTTGAAGCTCGCGGAAGGCAAGCTCGATCCCGCTCTCAAGAAGCTTGAACAGGCGGCGACTATGGAGCAGCGGATGATCTATTCTGAGCCGCCGTATTATCCACGGCCGGTCCTCGAAGTGATTGGCCAGGTGGCGCTGAAGAATGGCCGGTTGACTGAGGCTGAATCCGCGTTTCGCCGGGCCTTGGAACAATATCCGGGAAGTTTTCGGGCTCAGACGGGATTGCGCGCCACTATGGAACGCGAGCACAAATCGAGCGTGGCCGGCGGAGGATTCTAGGTCGAAATGAAAGTATGCACACTGCTACTGGTTAGCGCAGTGAGTATCTGGGCGGACGACGGCGCTGTCGCTGAATTTTCCGGAAGCCACAAGATCGATATCCATGCTGACTTTCATGGGGATTCGCCCGAGATACAAGTAATGATGGCGGGAAGTTCACGCCCGCTGCGATTCGCAGTGGATTCCGGCTCGTCGTTTACATTGCTGGATGCGGGCGTCGCCGCAAAACTCGGTCTCAAGCCCAGTGGTGCGACCAGCATCGCCGGGGCGGGCTCTGGTGAAATAAAGACCGGCGTGGTGAAGAACGAGACGTTTCAGTTGCCAGGGCTCACGCTGAGAAGATTCGATGTACTGCTGACCGATTTGAGCGGCTTGGCAGCCCAGGGACGGCCGTTGGACGGCATTTTTGGCTACGATTTCTTCAGCAAACTGATTGTCACCATCGACGAAGACAATCACAGGCTTATTCTTACCGACCCGGCGGAATTTGAATATCGGGGCCAGGGCGAAGTTCTACCTTTGACTTTTGGCGGAGGCAGGGGCAAATGGATTTACATTGCGGGCACCATCAAAGTGACGGGAGTCCCGGAGGAAACGCTGCAGATTTTCGTCGACACCGGTTCTTCGGACGCTGTGGACACAGAGCTCCTCAAGAAATCAAAGGCTGCGCTACAGGAGACGCAAACCGGCGAGGGCCTGGGGAAGCCACGATCCGGCATCGCGGGGCGCGTGGAGTTACTGCGGCTGGGTAAGTTTGAATTACGAGACGCGCCCTCCACCTGCTGCGGCAATCCGGGCAACGAGAACATGATCGGAGGCGCAGTTCTCCGCCACTTCATTGTGACCTTGGATTACTCGGGGAAACGAATGATTCTAGAATCAGGTAAGCACTTCGCCGACTCCTTTTAACACGAGCCCGGAATTAAGAACCGGTGAGCACTCGGAGGAAGATACTCACCGGCCGGCAACTGAGCTGCTTTCGCGAATCAAAGTTGCCTAACTCAAGGTCTAGGAGAGGAGGGACAATCCTGGCTGTTCACTCCATAAGACGCGCCCAAGGGGATAAAGGTTGCATTATCCAGCAGCCGCCTGGACCCGGCTGCGGCCCCAGGAAACCGGCTCTACCCTTCCTACTATAAACAGATACGAGGATGCGCTGATCACAAGATTGACGCACACCCAGACAAAGGCAAAGTAGAACGAGCCGGTTCTCTCGACAATGAATCCAGTCACAANNACGGCTCCCGCCAGCGTCTGCGTGATGGTCCAGAGATTGCCGCTAAACAAGCCGTAAATGAACGCAGCCAGAATCAACAAGAACATGGCAGCCAATTGATCCGCGACAATCGCCGCCGGCATCAGAAATACTGCGCAACCAGCCAGGCCGCCCACGACAAATGTCTTGCGGACTAGCGTGGGACTCGCGCCGCGCCGGATCCACGCATCCGAGAGACAGCCTCCCACGGTGGCGCCGGCCGCGGTGGCGCAGAAAGGAAGCCAACCCGTGAGCGCCATCATGCGAGTGGAGTAGTGGCGCTCCATCAACAGGTATTGCGGCAGCCAGGTCAGCATGAAATACCAAGCATAGTTGGAGCAGAACAAACCGAGCAGAGTGCCCCATGCATCCTTTTTTCCGAGAATATCGGAGAATCCCGGTCCCTGGTATCGGGCGCGCATGCTGGAAACGGAACCGATCTTCGGGGCCGCGATGAACCAGGGGACCAGCCATAGCAAGCTCGCGACTCCGATGGATAGAAAGACCATGCGCCACCCGTAGCGGACCAGGATCAAACCGCCCACCACCATGCCGGCCGCCGGGCCCAGCTTGCAGCCGACATCGATCAGGCCATTGGCAATTCCGCGCTGGCGTTCCGGAAAACCGGCGGCAATAATTTTCGAATAAGAGGGATATGCAACCGACTCGCCGATCCCAAGCAGCAGGCGCAGAGCAAACAGAGCGGCGAAGCCCCTGGCAACGCCGGTTAGCGCGGTGGCTGTAGACCAGATGGCGAAGCCGGCGGCAAAAACCAGGAGAACATTGTAGCGGTCGATCAGCCAGCCGGAGATGAGCTGGAAACCGGCGTAGGTCCAGAAAAATGCAGAGAGCAGGTATCCCAGCTCGTGCGGTTTGAGATCCAGCTCCTTGCTCAGAGCGACTCCGGTGACCGAAAGGATGCCGCGATCGACGTAGTTTATGGCAACGGAGAAAACCAGAAGGATGAGGACAAGCCATTCCAGGCGCGTAACCACTCGTGCGGGCACGGCTGTGCTGATGGCCACGGGTAGAGTCTATCATTGTCTACGGATCTGGTTGCCGTCACGCGCGCTGGAGCGGCGAAGCCGCCATTCTGAGTGCGCCAGCCGGGATTTGGTTGAGCGGCAGGATTTCCTCGGCTGCTCCCAGCGCGATGGCTTCCTTGGGCATCCCGAATACCACGCAACTGGCTTCGTCCTGGGCGATATGTTTTTCGCCACTTTGCATCCTTCAGAACAGCTCCACGCCATCCATCTCGTTCGCTTCGGTTGGCTTCTTCGATTCAGACTGTTCGCGCTCGGCCTGCATGGTGTAGCGGGCCTCCAGCCGTGCGCCCACCTCCTTGCGCCGCGCCTCGCCCAGCACGGGTGTTTCCCGCGACAGATATTCAAGCGGCAGGTGGACGGTTTTGCGCATTTCCGCCAACTCGTCGGCGACATGAGTAAGCCTCTGGCCGACGCTGTCTTGAAACTGGAGCGCAACCACAGAGCGCGCGATCTCGCTGGCCAACTGCTCTCCACCTGCTACCGATGCAGCTAGGGTCGCCTCCATCTCGCCGTGCGTTCGAGTGAGTTCGCCGAGAGCCGATTCGAGCTCTGTGCGGCTGGCTTGGAGCGTATCGACGCTCATGTGCGCCATTTCGTTCAGACTGCCGGACGCGGCCGCCACCTTGGCCCGCAGTTGCTTCATCTCCTCCACCACATGCCCGGTAATCTGTTCGGCTCGGAGTGCTTGCGCCGCAATAGCATCCGCCACCACGCCGAACGCAGCGCCCTGGTCGCCGAAATGCGCCGCCTCGACCTTGGCATTCAAGGCCACCAGCTTGCTTCCGAATGAAATCCGGTCGATTTCCGCAAGCGCCTTGACGATGACGCCCGCCGTGCTCTCCATCTCCTGCATGTGCCCAATTACTTGAGCTGAGATCTGCTGGCCGCGCTCGATCTGTTGTTGGAGCTGGCCCAGGGTATGGCGCGAAGCAGCCAGGAGCGCCTCAATACCCGACCCTTTATCGGATCCGAGCAGGCGCGAGGAGGAAGCCACGCTATCGCGGGCCCGCGTCACCATGCCTTCAAATCCGCCGCATACTTCAGTTACGGCCCGCTCCATTTGCTGGATGGTTTCTCGAATCTGCGTTTCGAGAGTGGGAAGGTGCGGCCAATGGCCCGCCACTTCATCGGCCAATTCCGCCAATCTCCGGCCGCGCGACCCGGAAAGGCTCGAACGAAGTCGTCTCCAGAAGCTCATAACGGAGTCTTACGCGCCCTGCGCTTTTTTCGGGGCGCCACGGGCGTTTCCGTCACCGCGTCACTTGGACCGCGAATGGGGAAATGAGAAGCCAACCCGGCCCATCCCAGATATTTACGAATCTCTTCGCTCTCACCCTTCATGCGCAGCCACCCGCCGCGCTGTTCCAACGCCAGCTTGAGAGCTAGCAAAACCTGCAACGTGCAGCCGTCCAGATGCTCTGCCTGGCTGCAATCCACAAACACGCCACCGCCGGTCTCGGCCAGCTCCAACGCGACCCGGTGCAGCTCGCGTGCCAGGTCGATATGAAAGCCTCCCCGCAGCGCCAGCACACAATCGGGTCCGTCACGATAGACAGAAACAGCGGCGTCTGAAGATTCCAAGCTCACTTGGTCCAATCCCTTCTTTGGCAAGATCCGCGTTCTTATGCGCCGATCTGCACACAAATGCCATATCGGCGAACGGGAAGTAGTCTTGAATCAGGGAAGTGCTGATGGCCGAACCGAAGAACCGAGGAACGGTTTTATTTCATCGGTGAGCAGCAGGGCGTCCGGACCGGCGTTGGTTCCATCAGTTCGCACCGCGTCAGGTTCGGATCGTAGAGGTTCAGTTGCCACTTACCGTCGCGCCCGATCTGGGGCTGTTCGATCTTCATTCCCCGTCCGGAAAGAGTCTGGTAGCCGGCCTTTACGCTCGGAACACCGAGCGCCAGATGGTGCATGACGCCCAAGGTACGGGGCGAAGGATTGTGAACGTTGAGCATGTATTCGAGCCAATCGGTGCCTTCCGGAACGCGCATATCCACCCAATCGGTGCGGTCGTCCTTCATGCCGCCGTGCCACGTCTCGCGGAAGCCGAGGATGTCCTTATAGAGTTTATCGGCCGCATCGCGATCCGCCACGGTCACCCCGACGTGAATCATGTGGCTCGATATGCGCGTGTCCGGCAGGAACTTCCCGAAGTTGCTTGAGTGCAACGATCCCGGCATGTATTGGACAAACTCCACGTTGTGGCCGTCTGGGTCCTTGATCATGAAGCTCAAATTTCCATCCCGGCCCGGGTGAACGGCTTCGGGGACCTTCACGCCACGGCTGGCCAGGTAGTCGCGCAGTTGGGTGGCGTCGGCGGTCTCGAAGGCGATGTGGGAGAGCCGGTCCTCGGTTTCGCTGGTCAACTCGGGAAACACCTCGATGTACTGATGGTCGTTCACCTTGAAATAAGTCAGCAGCAGGCCGCCGGAGGGGTTCGCGAGCGTGAACGGTTCTTCAAACCCGAGATCGTGTCCGTAGAAATTTCGCGCAGCAGCCAGGTTGTTGGTCTTTAAACCGATATGCGCGACACCGACGATATCCGGGCGCTTTACGCCGCTATTCTGTGCAAGGGCGTAAGACGACAAAGCCGTCATAACGGCAGCGCAGCAAACCAAACTATAGCGGTCCATTTGCAATTAGTATAAGCGGTTCGAAAGCCGGCCCGCGACTCCATTGAACGCAAAGTGGGGCGGACCCCCTGGTCCGCGGCCGACGTCCACGTCGGCCGGTGCGGGCCCGGCGCGAAGAGC
>PMUN01000156.1 GCA_003166875.1 Bryobacterales bacterium
GAGAAACGAGAAACGGGCTTTTGCTCACCGTCCCGAACCTGGTCACGCTGCTGCGGCTGATGCTCGCTCCCCTTGTCGCCGCCGATATCCTGGAAGGCTATTACCGCCGCGCCATCGCTCTTGCCTTTTTCGCAGGACTCACCGACGTAATCGATGGGCTGCTGGCAAGGAAAATGGGCGAAACCACGCCTACCGGCGCCTATCTCGATCCCATCGCTGACAAGATTCTGCTGAGCGCGATCTATGTTGCGCTGGGCTTCGCACATGCCATCCCCTGGTGGATGGTCGCCGTCGTTTTCGGGCGGGATGTGCTGATTCTTGGGATGGCGGCGTATGGACTCCTGTTCACCTCCATCCGAAAATTCCCGCCTTCGGTGTGGGGCAAGCTCAGCACTTTCTTCCAGATTTCCGCCGCACTGATGGTGATGTGTTCGCGCGCTGGATTTCCGGCACCCGTGACACTCGCGGTNNTGGCTGATGGTGGGCGCCACAGTGTGGAGCGGCGTGCACTATGCGTGGCGCGGCATCGCCCTGCTTCGATCTGAGACGAATTGACGCGCGCGCCGCGCAAGATAGGCGTCGAGCGCCGCTCGGATACGAACGTCAGCCGACTAACCATGTCGTGGTACGTGAATGAGTCAAACCACCCCAACGTAAGCTGCGACGAGGAATATAATTTCGTAGCCCTAAAGACATCAAGCGGGGACAAGAGCTAACAGCCGACTATTCTTCGTACAGCGATTTCCTCGCCGATCCCTGACACCTCCATACGATGTTTCCGAGCGGGCAACCGCGTCGCGTAGCTATTATGGTTTACGGCACCAGAGATCTACATGCAGGAATTGACTGACTCAGAAGGCCAGCAGAAACACGTTCTGGTTGGACGGNNAGCAGAGAATTCGTACAGTTCTGAGTTTCGTAGAAGGTGAATTCGAACTTCAAGACGAAAGCCCCAATTGGGCCGGTCTTTCCTTTGAAGACCTGAGCGGGCCAGACCGAAAAAAGATCTTCGAGTACAATTTCGTGGTGCGCCTCTTGCCCGACATGCCGGACGACGAGGTGCGCGCCATTTTCCAACGGCTAAATCGGAACACAACCACGCTAAACGCTCAGGAACTGCGTCACGCAACGTACTGGGGACCCTTTATCAAACTGATGGAGGAAATATCCGATTTGGAGTTCTGGAGTGAAGCGGGCATCTTTTCTGCAAATGATCGTCGACGGATGCTAGACGTCGAGTTTATCAGCGAGGTTGCAGTCGCAGTCATGAATGGGCTACAAAACAAGAAGAAGCTACTAGAGGAATTCTATCAGCAGTACGAAACGCATTTTGAGGACTCAGAACGGGTTAAGAGCATTTTCGTCCAGGTGCTTGGAGAGATCGAACAGATTCTTCCGAATATTTCAAAGACAAGATGGAGGAAGAAGTCTGACTTCTATACGCTCTTTGTTACGTTCGCTCAGTATATTAGTCGGCTGCCGTTGTCCTCTGAACGGCGTGAGGTTGCGCGGGCAACACTAATTGACTTGGCAACCTCCGTGGATGAAGTGATCCGAGGTGATCGGAGCGAAGGAGCGGCAGCGGATCAAAGAATCGTCGACTATGTTAAGAACGTCGAACGTGCAGCATCCGACTTGGGCAGCAGGCGTGAGCGGGAACGTATTCTCAAGGAAGTCTTGAGCGAGGTCTTCTAAAACCCCATGGAGAATTATGAAACATAACCGATCCAGGCGACGCAGGCTGCCTCAATCACAGACCAGAGAAATATTGCTCCCGCGTTTCCTGGGATAATCCGTCATAATCATCCTTGTCCACGATCACGATTTCCGGGGGAAAACTGCGGAGGGTTTTGGCGATTACACGAATGTACCCGTGTCTTCTCAGCGTGGTTTCCGGTAAGCGGACGCGAGCAGATGCCACGAAGGCAATCTCCGGGCAGTGCTTCTGGAGACGGCTCGCCAAGTTGATGCAGTATCCTACATACTCCTTGCTGCGCGACCCTGCCGGATGGTGGGGCGTCGGCTTCTTTACGTAGCCAGTTGCCTTTCGAACCAGTTGGACCTCGCCGGTAAACGCTACGCCGTTGATAGTTACTGTTGCAACACCCAATGGGCAAGAATCGCCACCGTCCGTTGCCCTGGACTACTGGGGCCGCCTCCGTCGCAGATCCCACAGCCCGCGCGCCGAGAGGATCAAGGTGAAGCCCCCTAACCCGCCGAGCGCCCAGAGTATCCAGACGAAGAAAAAGCCGCCGGGGGATTTGGCGATCTCGCCGTAATGTGCCCCCCTCATGTGCATGACGGGCATGGCTGCTGCGAACAATCCGATGAGCAGCATGATCACGTGCCCCGATCGCCGTTCGGGGAGCACGAGTGTCCCGTAGAGGAAGACCGCGAGGACGAGCAGCGCAGTGTTTGAGCTCTCTGCCTTCGATATCCCACGAACGCTGTCGTCCGTAATGTCAAGCGTCAGGAAGAGGAGCGAGAGCAGAGATGCGACGGTCAACATGGTGTTGTGTTTCATTGGAAAGTCTCCTTATTGGATTTTATGTGTGCCTCATTGGATTTTATGTGTGCCTCATTGCCCTGCTGCCTTTGCCTACTCCGTCCAGCGTTGCTCGCTCACACCAAACACCAGGAGCGACAGCGTATTTGATAACCCGGCGACAACGGCGAAACTCACGATTTAGCCAGCAATTCGGTTAGAGGGCCTGAACAACAAGGCTAAAGTCACTATGAGAAAATCGTACGGCTTTCGCACCTACCGGGTACTCGAACTGGCCCTGTTTCACTCACTTGGCAAGCCGCAGCGATGAGAATCGGCACCGCGTACGGGACAGGGAACTGCCCGAGGCATTTCGCTAACTTCGAGTCCATCGAACGGATGGAGCAGCTTCGCTCAAATCACAGATTAGCTCAACAGTGTCGGTTTTGAAACAAAGGCAAGTCCCCCTCGCGCTCGCAGCATCACACCCACGTTGACGCGTCAGCGGGGGGGCACTTTCGAAACCTCCTATCTCCTATCCCCCAAGACGAATTGACGTGCGCTCAGCGCCGGGGTAGTCTGAAAGTGTGCCTTTGCCCATCACTCGCTATCAGGTGTCCACGCATTACCTGTGGGCTGGATTCGCGGCGCTGGCTCTGACCGGGCTTTCCTTCTGGATGGCTTTCGTTTGGCCGCTGGCCTGGATTGCGACCGGCCTCTTTCTGATCTCTGCCGTCCTGGTGCTCTACCTGGCCTTGCGTCCCGCCGTCGAAATCTATGAGAGCCACCTGAAAATCGGACAGGCCGCCATCCCCTGGAAGCACATCCGCAGGCTCGATCGCAGCTCCAACGTCCCGCTCATGGTGCGGTTGACCTTATCGGACAAGACTCGCATTCTGCTGGTCTACCCCAGCGATCCCCATTCGTCCAGCAGCCTGCTGCGCCAATTGCGCCGGCATGCCCGCGAAGCTCTGATCGATGGCGTGCCTTACCGGCAGTTCTGGAGTGAGCCCGTCAATGCGACACCTTCCCGAAAAACCGTGCCGACTCCGCGCTATCCGTTGTTGTTGCCCGACGACGAAGCCGAAGTGGAGCGGATGTTCCAGCGTTTGAAGTCCGTGGGACATTTCGATCAGAAAACGTCCCCGGAGGACAAGTAGCTACCGGGTGCCTGGCACTCTCCGACGTTTCCGCTGGTTGCTCGCGGTTGCTCTCGCGCTGGTTTTGGTGCTGGTCACTTATCCCATTTGGCTTACGGCGCTCGCGGGATATCTGGTACACAGCGATGCTCCCGCGCCGGCGGACATGATCGTCGTACTGGCCGGGGATTTCACCGGAAGCCGCATCTTCACCGCGGGCGGCCTGGTGCGGCAGGGCTTCGCCGGCAAAGCACTCATCAGCGGCCCTGCAGGAGTCTATGGCGTCTATGAGAGCGACCTGGCCATCGCTTTGGCCGTTCGTAACGGCTACCCGGCCTCCTATTTCGTAGCGTTTCCTAACGATTCCAAATCCACCGAGTCCGAATCGGAAGTGCTTATCGCGGAGCTAAGGAAGCTGCACGTCCACAAAATCGATCTGGTCACCAGCAATTTTCATACCCGGCGGGCGGCCCGGATCTTTCGGTCGCTGGCACCCGATATCGAGGCCCATGTGGTGGCCGCGCCGGATCGGTATTTCACCACCAACGGCTGGTGGAAAGAGCGCGAAGGCCGCAAAACTTTCCTGATGGAGTGGATGAAAACCGTGGGCTCCTGGTTAGGTATGTAATTTGTGAAGCACCGACTCCCTCACGGTCGCGGTTCGGTAAGCGGCTGTAAACGCCGAATGCCGATTCTGAGCCGCGACCGTCAGGGAGCCGGTGAGGTTGAGCCGTAATCTGGACATGTAAGTTATGTGGAGCGTGTTCAAAACTGCCGGTCCTCATCTGTGGCGCTACCGCCGCGGGCTGGCTCTCGGGATGGGATCGCTGGTGCTGAAGGATGTCGTGAGTGCGTCGCTTCCGCTGGTGATTCGCGCGGGCGTGGATTCGCTCACCTCCGGTTTCAAAATCCAGATCGTTTTCCAGTTCGCCGCAATCCTGGTGGGTCTTTCGCTGCTCAAGGGCATATTCCAATATTGGATGCGCGTGATCCTGATCGGCATCTCGCGCGACGTCGAATACGATCTGCGTAATCAGTTGTTCTCGCACCTGGTGACACTCTCTTCCGATTTCTACGCGCGCTACCGCACTGGCGACATCATGGCGCGCTCCACCAACGATCTGAACGCTGTCCGCATGATGCTGGGTCCGGGCATCATGTACTGGACTGAGACCATGTTCACCGCCATCCTCTCCATCGCCGTCATGCTGTCGGTGGATTGGAAGCTCACGCTGGTTTGCCTGGTCCCNNTTCGAAGTGATCCAGAGGATGTTCTCCGATATCAGCAGCCGGGTACAGGAGAATCTGTCGGGCGTCCGTGTGATCCGCGCCTACGCCCAGGAAAAGGCCGAGCTGCATAAGTTCGAACTGCTCAACCAGGATTACGTGTCGCAGAACATCCGCCTGGCCAAGCTTTCGGCGCTGTTCATGCCGCTGCTGCAAGGGCTGATCAGCGTATCGTTCCTGATGGTGCTGCTGGCCGGAGGCTACCAGTTGCTGGAACATCGCATTTCGCTCGGCAGCTTTGTGATGTTCAACACGTACATGGGCATGTTGGTTTGGCCCATGATTGCCATCGGCTGGGTGGTGAACCTGACGCAGCGCGGAAAAGCTTCCTGGGAGAGAATCATGGAGCTGATGCGGGAGGAGCCGGCGATTTTCGCCGGCAAATCCAAGGAATCCAGGGAACTTCAAGGGGAAGTGCGGTTCGAGGGCGTTGAGGTAAAGTATCCGGCGGGCTTGGCGCTGAAGAGAGTGGATCTTGAGATCGCCGCCGGTGAAACGGTTGCAATTGTCGGACATACCGGCAGCGGGAAGAGCACGCTAGTCAGCCTGATTCCACGCTTGATTGATCCCACGCGCGGCCGCGTGTTGCTGGATGGCGTCGACCTTCGGGAGCTCGATCAGCAATGGGTGCGCCGTCAGATCGGATTTGTTCCGCAGGAGACGTTCCTGTTCAGCGCCACGCTGGCCGACAACATTGCGTGGGGCATGGAAGGGGCTACCGAAGCAGACATTTCGCGCGCGGCTGATCTGGCCGGCCTAAGCCCTGACATCGCGAGTTTTCCGGCCGGCTTTCAGACCATGATCGGCGAGCGTGGGCTGACGCTTTCCGGCGGCCAGAAGCAGCGCGTGGCCATTGCGCGGGCTATTTTGCGCGACCCTCGCATCCTCATTTTGGACGACGCCTTATCCAGCGTCGACACCCTTACTGAGGAGAGCATTCTTACCGGATTGGCCGGTGTGATGCGCGGCCGGACTACGATCCTGATCTCGCATCGGGTCTCCACCGTTCAGAATGCCGGCCGGATTTTTGTGATCGAGCACGGAGAGGTGGCTGAACAAGGCACCCACGACCAGTTGATCGCGAGCGGCGGATATTACGCGGACCTGTATCAGAAGCAATTGTTGGAAGAAGAGCTGGAGGCAATATAGCATCGACCGGAAAGATGTGTTACCGAACCGCGACCGTAAGGAAGACGGTGACTTTGAAACTTAGCCCGAACTTCCGGCCATGCCAGGCCGTATCACAAACGAGGTGTAATTTATGTTGAGAGCCCTACTTCAAATGTCCCTAGCCGGCATCCTGGCAAGCACTGCGCTGCTGGCCGACGACTGGTCGAAGAAGTACACCATCGCAGGCCATCCTGATTTGCGCGTCGACACCAATGACGGCGCGGTGACCATTCGAACCTGGGACCGCAAGGAAATTGAGGCTCGCGTGACCACGAGCGGCTGGAAAATCGGATCGGGCGAAGTGACCGTGACCGATCATCAGACGGGTGACCGCGTTGAACTCGAGGTGCGCATTCCGCATCGCAACTTCGAGATTAGCTTCGGGCACCGCTCGGTTCGCGTGGAACTACAAGTGCCGCGCGAAATTCGCACCGATATTCACACCGGCGATGGTAGCATCACCGTGGATGGCCTGCATGGTGAAACTCGCTTGTCTACCGGCGACGGCCACATCGAAGCGGAGCGCTTGGATGGGATATTGGATGCTCAGACAGGCGATGGCCGGCTCCGCGTGCGCGGGCGGTTCGATCAACTCAATCTGCACACCGGTGATGGAAGCATCGAAGCCGAAATCGAAAGCGGTTCCCGCATGTCTTCGGAATGGAGAGTACGGACCGGCGACGGTCACGTAACACTGAGATTACCCTCAAATTTCTCCGCTGAATTGGACGTCCACACCGGAGATGGCCACATCGATTCGGATCTGCCCGTAACTGTCTCAGGCTTACGGCGCGAAAATGAACTTCGCGGCAAGCTCAACGCCGGTGGACCACCGCTGGTGGTCCGGACCAACGACGGCTCTATCCGGCTGGAACGGCTCTAGCAAAAAAGAAAGGACCGGCCTTTTCCGACCGGTCCACTTCTGCGCTGGATCAGTTGTTGTTGACTTGCACTTTGATCGCTTTCGGCTTGGCGATCTCTTTCTTTGGTAGGGTCACGGTCAATACGCCGCCCTGGTAGTCGGCCTTTACGTTTTCACTGTCCACGGTTTCTGGAATCGTGAAATAGCGTACGAACGTTCCGTAGCTGCGCTCTTGGCGGTGGAACCCCTTGCTCTTCTCGTCGCGCTCGAACTTCCGCTCTCCCTTGAGCGACAGCGTGCCGTTCTCGATCTGAATATCGATGTCCTTCATATCTACCCCAGGCACATCGGCCTTCAGCACTAACTCATTGTCTGTCTCGAAGATATCCACGGATGGCGCCCAGGGACGCGCGGTAGTTTGATCACTGAACAGACGGTTCACGGTGTCCTGAAAGAGCCGCAACCCGGCTGGAAAATCATCCGTATCCACGAATGGTGCGTACTTTACAACTGGCATAACTTAGTTTGCCCTCCTTGTGTTGTTTGATTCTGATACAAGTATATAATCTTAGTGTACAATTGTCAATATATATGATTCAAAAATATTCTTGACGGATTCTGTATCTAGGACCAAAATGGTCGGGTATAATCTCTGTAGGACAAGCCTCCGGCTTATCTTCGGGAACTTCACGTGCTTAACGACTGTCCGGATACTGATTCCATGATGCAACTGAGTGTCAACAAGAAGGCGAATGGGCGAAATGCCCCAGTTGCGCCCCAGACCCTCGCCCACCTCAAGGAAGGTGAATCCGGCACACTCGATCGCCTGGACCTTCCGGAAGATGTCGCGCGACGCCTCATGGAACTTGGTTTTCTCCCCGGCCATACGGTGGTTCCGGCTCGAAGCGCGCCAGGAGGAGAACCGCGCGTTTATCGCGTAGATGGATCCGAAGTCGCGCTCCGGCGCGAGACCGCATCACGATTAATTCTCCGTCCGCCGTCGAAAAGGCCCCGCCAGGCATTAGAGCCATGAGCGATTGCCCCAATTGTGCCGGTTGTGCGGTAGCTACTGCTCCGCCACCCACGCGCCAGACAGTTCGGCCCCATGTGGTAGCTATCATCGGTCCGCCGAACTCCGGAAAATCCACGCTGTTCAATCGTCTGACCGGGCTGCGCCAAAAAGTTGCGAACTTCCCGGGTGTAACTGTCGAGCAGCGTATCGGCCGCGCCAAGATGAACAATCATCGCGAGGTGATTCTGGTGGATTTGCCGGGCGTTTACAGCCTGAATCCGCGTTCGGAAGACGAACAGGTCACGCGCGATGTCCTGACGGGCCACATGCAGGACGTGCCCAAGCCCGACGCCGTGCTGCTGATTCTGGATAGCACCAACCTGGGCCGCCACCTGGTGCTGGCCGCTCCCATCCTCAGCCTGAAACTGCCCACGCTGGTGATCCTGAACATGGCGGACGATCTTTCGAGCCGCGGCGGCCAGATCGATACCGGCGAACTGGCGAGCCAGCTTGGAGCGCCCGTCGCGCTTATCAGCGCCTCCAAGGGCGATGGCGTGGAAAAAGTGTTCCAGTTCATGGTGGGCACTTCGGCCGGGACCACTTCGCTCGCGGCGCCCAAGGTGGAATTGCCCGTCCTGCAAGATGTCCCGCGCTGCCGCCAATGGGCGCGCGAGGTTGGTATTGGCGCGGCGTATCAAGCGCCTACGCCGCCCTTGTGGACGCGCCGCCTAGACGCGGTATTCCTGCATCCCGTTTTTGGACTCCTGATCTTCCTCGCCGTCGTCGCTGGAGTATTTCAGACCATCTTCCGCGGCGCTAAACCGCTCATGGACGGGTTGCAGGCGTTGGTGCAAATGTCCGGCCACTGGCTCGGGCACGTTCTGCCGGCCGGGATCATACGGTCGTTATTGGTGGAAGGCGTTTGGAATGGGGTCGGCTCGGTGATAGTTTTCCTGCCCCAGATTCTGCTGCTCTTCTTGTTTATTGGAATTCTGGAAGATTCCGGCTACCTGGCGCGCGCGGCCCTGATCGCCGATCGCACCATGGCCAAGTTTGGGCTGCAAGGAAAATCGTTCATTCCCCTGCTGTCGGCCTATGCCTGCGCGGTTCCCGCCATTATGGCCACCCGCACCATCGAAAGTAAGCGCGACCGGCTGGCCACTATCCTGATCGCGCCCTTCATGACCTGTTCCGCACGCCTGCCGATTTACTTCCTGATCATCGCCGCGTTCATCAAGGAGCGTCCTTTCCTGGGGCCGTTCCTGGGAACGCAGGCCGCCGCTCTGCTGGGGCTTTATGCCTTGGGATTCCTCGCCGCCATCGTCACTGCCAAGCTGCTCAAGTCGTCGATCCTCAAGAGCGAGCCCACACCGTTCATGTTGGAGATGCCGCCCTACCGGATGCCTACGCTGCGGTCCCTGGGTTTGCGCCTTTATGATCGTTCCAAGGTCTTTCTGCACCGCGCTGGAACGGTGATTCTGGTTTGCGCCGTGGTGCTCTGGGTTCTGGCGCATCTCCCGCTCCAAAACGGGCAGCCGCCTAATATCTCCGATAGCTATGCGGGCATGATCGGCCATGCAGTGGAGCCGGTCATCAAGCCTCTCGGTTTCAACTGGAAGATCGGCATCGGCCTGATAAGTTCCATCGCCGCGCGCGAGACCATCGTGGCCACCTTCGGGACCATTTATGGCATAGAAGGCGATGAGCACTCCGTAGGACTCCAGCAGGCCCTGCAGAATGAGCTAACCCCCGGCGGCGCCTTCGCGCTTCTGATCTTCTTCGCCTTCGCCATGCAGTGCATGTCCACCATCGCCGTGGTCCGCCGCGAAACGGGTGGCTGGAAATGGCCGGCCATTCAGTTCGCATATATGACGCTGGTGGCCTATGTCTGCGCGTTGGTCACCAACATAGCGGTGCGTTCGGGCTTGTTCACGTAAGCGCCGCTATTGGGTCGATATTAGATAAGCTGAAGATATGGCAGGGAAGGCAGTCACAACGTTCAGCAAGCAAAACACCGGCGTGCTCATCAAGCCGAGGCGTGTTGTAGATCCCGACCTCGTGCTTACGCCAGCCGAGGCGAAAAAGGTGAGGCTCGCTCTTAAGCAGGTCCGCGAGGGGAAGACGAAGCCCTTGGCTCGGATCAAACATGAGTTGGGTCTGTGAGCTTACCGAAGACGCAGAGCGGGACGTTCGAGAGCTTCCCAAAGCCATTCAGAAACGCGTAGCGCGCATGCTCACTCAAATGGAATCGACCCTTTCCAGGGCGATGTAAAGGCGTTGCATGGGGAAGAATGGAAAGGCGTATTCCGACGGCGCATCGGCGGCTATCGGCTACTTTTTGTCACGAATCACGAAAAGAGGACGGTTACCGCGCTTCGTGTCTTGATTCGGTCCGGCAAGACCTACCGTTAAGAAAAAGCTGATCGCCTTTCTGTTAGCCTCCTATCGCACGGATAAACTGCCCCGCAATCAGCCGAACAAAACCCTTGCTACGGACGTATTATTAGAAAGAACTGGAGGGGTGTGCCCATGATCCGGATTCCTAAAGCCCTGCTTCTACTCGCCGCCGTCAGTCTCTCGCTTCGCGCCGCGCCCGACACACAACACTTCCGCTGGCAGGAGGATGGCTTTTTCTCGCGCATGGATCTCGAGATGCGCGGCACCGTGGAGTTCACCGATAATGATTCGGACATCAAGACCATCGCGAACGACGGGTATTTCCGCCTGGAACAATGGTCCAGCGGTCCGGCCCGGACCTATCTCGTTCGGCCAGGCTCGAACGGCATCGAGCGGCTGTATTCAGTGGCTGGCGCATCGAAAACTCTGGACGCTGACGGCCGGGCTTGGCTGGCGCGCATACTGCCCGAGGTGATTCGCGAAACGGCGATCGGCGCACCCGAGCGAGTGAAGCGCATCCTGCGGCAGCAGGGCGCGGGCGGAGTTCTGGCGGAGGTCAATAAGATTCGCAGCGACCATTCGCGCCGCGTTTACCTCGAAAACCTGCTCGATTATGGCAGCCTGAATGCCGAGGACTTGCGCGAATCGATGCGCCTCGGCCGTAAGATTTCGTCCGACGGCGAAAAAGCCGGCCTTCTGGTGGCAGCCGCTCCGCACTACCAGAGCCCCGCGACCCGCGAATCGTTTTTCGACTCTGTGGATTCCATCAGCTCGGATGGAGAGCACCGGCGCGTGCTCGCTTCGGTGTTGGAACGCTACGGTCCCGATCGTGAAACGTTGGCGCTGGCCTTGCGCTCCGCAAAGCGCATCTCGTCCGATGGTGAAAAGGCAACAGTTCTGGTGCAGGCGGCCGATTTCCGGCTGATGGACGATACCGCTCGAACCAATTATTTCCGCGCTACCGACAGCATCAGCTCGGACGGCGAACATCGTCGCGTGTTGTCGGCGGTGCTCAAGAAAAACGCCGACAAGGACATTCTGGTCCGCAGCTTGCGCTCCGCATCAGGGATTAGCTCGGATGGCGAAAAGTGCGCCGTACTGACCGAGGCCGCCAGCGTCTATGTGGATGACCCTATCGTTCGCAGAGCCTTCTTCGATACGGCCGGGACCATCAGCTCCGACGGAGAGCGGCATCACGCGTTGACCGCTCTGTTAAAGAGAGCGGACTGGAGCGCCGACACGTTGCGCGAAGTCGCGAAGTCTGTCTCGCGAATGTCCTCCGACGGAGAAAAAGCCGCGGTGCTGGCTACCATGGCGGACGCCGCTCCCAAAGACGCGAGCATTTGGGAAGCGCTGATCGCCGCCACAGACTCAATCAATTCCGACGGTGAGCACGCTCGGGTGTTGATGGCTGCGTTGAATGCCGGAACAATCGCAAAGGACAGCGTGGTTCTGGTGATTCATTCGGCGGAGAGGATCAGCTCGGATGGCGAAAAAGCGCGAGTGTTGGCGCGCGTGGCCCAGAGATATTCGAATGATCCGCAAGTTGCTTCCGCGCTGCGAAGCGCCGCGAAGACCATTCAATCCGACGGCGAATATCGCCGGGTGATGACCGCGCTCGATCGAGGCAACACGCTCTAACTCGGATTTGGATGTTGTGCGCAAACAAGCGTTGCTTCGCCCTCCTGGCGGTGGTGACCAGTGTGAGCTACGCTGCGGACGAGGCTTACGTGGCGGAGATCCAAAAATGGAGGCAGGAAAACGATGATTTTCTGTGCTCCGAGAGGAGCCCGCTCCGCCTGGTGGGACGCTTCCAGGTTGAAGAAGGTGATTCGAGGCTGGGCAGCGATCCCGCTTCCACTATCGTCCTTCCTGATCGAGCTCCGGGGCAGACAGGGACGCTCGCGCGGCGCGGTGGAGCATTTAGTTTCGAGGCGGCCAAAGGAACACCGGTTACCGTCAATGGCCAACCGTTGACTGGCGCCACGAGTGTCAAAGTCGCGAAGCCGCCGGCGCCATCGGATCGCATCAGCGCTGGCGATTTCTCGTTCGCGATCCGGCCCCGCGGCGACGATTATTACTTGCTCCTACAGGACTCCCAAAGCTCTTTCTTCGGTGAGTTCAAAGGGTCCACATGTTTTCCAATCGACGCGGCGTACAAAGTGGAAGCGCAGTTCAATGCGTATCCGCAACAAGAAAAAGTTTTGGTGCCCTACACCGGTGGCTCGGCCGAGGTCTTCACAAGTTCCGGCGATGTCGTGTTCCAGCTTATGGGACAAACGTTCCGATTGAAGGCGTTTGTGACTGGTGACCAGCTTTTTGTGATGTTCCGAGATCAGACTTCAGGGAAGGAAACTTATGGCGGAGGCCGTTACATTAACGCAGAAGCGCCCACAAACGGAAAGGTGATTCTGGATTTCAACAAAGCCTACAATCCGTACTGCGCATTCAGCCCGTACGCCGCCTGTCCGATTCCTCCGCGCCAAAATCATCTAGCGGTTCGGATTGAGGCCGGCGCAACATACCTGAATCACTGATTACGGCGGTATTACGATTCCGTCATCTCGCCAGATCGCGCTGCCTCCGCCGCGATATCATCATCGAGTGGGGAGTCTCATGCGAAACCTGTTCTGGAAACAAAGATCGAGCCCCGGACCCAGCCGCCGCGAGCTGTTCCGGCGAGGTGGATTGCTGGCTGCCGCGCAAGCTTTTGGAGGGCGCATCCAACGCGCATCCGCGGCCGCTCTCGATATCGGCGCCAACCTCTATCAATCCATCGGCGTGCGGCCCATCCTCAACGCTCGCGGCACGTTCACCATCATCACCGGCTCACTGACCCTGCCCGAAGTGAAGCGCGCCATGGACGAAGCGTCGCGCCACTTCGTTCAGATGGATGAATTGATGGAGGGCGTGAGCAAACGGCTGGCCGACCTGACGGGCGCCGAGTGGGGCATCGTCACCGCTGGATGTTGCGCGGCTCTGACACACTGCACGGCTGCGGCGATCGCAGGGAACAACCCTGAGCGCATGCAGCGCCTCCCCGACCTGGCCGGCTTGAAGAACGAAGTGATCATCCCCTCCTACTCGCGCAACGTTTACGACCACGCCATCCGGATGTTGGGCGTGAAGATCATCGAAGTACACGAGCCATCGCAACTCGAATCATCGTTTAACGACCGCACCGCGATGGTTTATATTCTCGCCGGGCCCGGCGACGATGGCCCGCTCGGGACGCGCGTGATCGCGGAAGTGGCCAAACGGAAAAATGTTCCGGTTATCGTGGATGCCGCCGCCGAAATCCTGACCACCCGTCCCAATGTCCACCTGGAGCGCGGCGCAACAGCCGTGGCTTACAGCGGAGGCAAGTGCATTCGCGGTCCACAGGCGGCCGGCCTTTTGTTGGGAGAGAAAAACTGGCTGCAGGCCGCGTGGGCCAACAGCGCGCCGCATCATGCTTACGGACGATCGCTCAAAGTCGGCAAAGAAGAAATCATGGGAATGCTCGCGGCCGTCGAGATGTGGATGAAGCGCGACCATCAGGCCGAATGGCACAACTGGGAACAGTGGCTTGATCACATTGCAACCAGCGTGAAGCGGATCAACGGCGTGACCACGCAGATTACTCAACCGGACGAAGGCCTTTCCAACCGCTCGCCCGGGCTGACCGTCCGGTGGGACAGCACGCACTTGAACATCACCGGCCAGGAGTTGAGCAAACTGGTGCTCGATACTGAACCGCGCATCGTTCTGGCCGGAGCGCGCGGAAGCCGCAACGGCGACAAGAATAGTTCGGTTTCCATCATTCCGTACATGATGATGCCGGGCGACGAAAAAGTCGTGGCCGACCGTCTCTACGCGGTGCTCTCGAATCCACCGAAATTCGCGGATCCGGAACCGCCCGCCAGCCCATCGGACACTGTCGCCGGCCAATGGGAGGCGCGCCTGGAATTCGGGCGAGGAACGGCAAATCATACGATTGTGTTGGAACAGGACGGCTCGAAGCTGCTTGGCACGCATCATGGCGAGTTCTACGAGGGCGATCTCAGCGGCACAGTGTCCGGCAACCAGGTGCGCTTCCGGACCTCGACTCGCGTAGAAGGCACGCGGCTCTCCTACGAATTCACGGGCACTGTAGATGGCGACAAAATCGCTGGCACTGTCAACCTGGGCGAGTATGGCGAGACCACTTGGTCGGCGCAGAAACACAAATATCAGACAGGCGGAAATCGCCGAAACGGATAAACGAAAGGAAAAACTACATGGACAAATCAAACAGACGAAACTTTATTGGAAAAGGCGTGGTCGCTTCCGCCGCGGTGACAGCCGCTGCGGCAGTTCCAGCGGCGGCACAGGACAAGCCCACCAAGAAGGTGATTTACAGAAACGGCAAGAAGCCCGACAAGACACCGCTATTTAACAGCACGGTGACCTATGGCAACCTGCTCTTCATCTCCGGAGTGGGTTATCACGAAGCAGGCGACATCAAGGTACACACCAAAGCTGTTCTCGATTCCATCCAGCAACAGCTCGAGAGCGTCGGCTCCTCCATGGACAAAGTGCTGAAGTGCAATGTCTACCTCAACGATCTGAAAGACTACAAGGAAATGAACGGAGAGTTCCAGGGACGCTTTGGCGAGGAGCCTCCAGTGCGCACCACGATTGCCGCGGCCGGCGGCATTCCCGGCAACTCGCTGGTTGAGATCGACGTCATCGCCTACATTTGAGGTCGATAATGCGCCTGGCTTTCATGTTTATCGCCGCGGCGCTCTGCGCGCCCGGTCAAACGCTTTCCACCAAGTGGGAGGAGCTGACCGGGCCTGACTTCCAACAGGCCATTCAGAAAGCGCAGAACACCTGCGTGCTGCCATTCGGCATCATCGAAAAGCATGGGCCGCAACTGCCGCTCGGAACCGACCTGATCAACGTCCGCTACGCATCGCTACAAGGCGCCGGACAGGAATACGCCGTCGTGTTCCCCGAATATTACTTCGGCCAGATCTTCGAAGCGAAGCATGAGCCGGGAACCGTGGCCTACAGCGCCAAGCTGCAGTTGGAGCTGTTGCAGGAAACCACCGACGAGATGTCACGCAACGGGTGCAAGAAGATCCTGATCGTGAATGGCCACGGAGGCAACAACCACCTGATTCCATTCTTTGCTCAGTCGCAGTTGGATGCGCCGCACGACTACGTTGTGTATGCAATGATGAGCCACAGCAATCCGCCCGGCCGTCCGGCTCTCAAAACCAAGGTGGATCAGCACGCCGGTGAATCGGAAACGGCGCACACACTGGTCTCGCGTCCTGATCTGGTGCATCTCGATCGCGCAGGCAGCGAATCCGGCGCCGATCAGAACCGGTTGGATTTGCCGGCGGGCGTGTATACGGGAATCTGGTGGTATGCGAAGTTCCCGGACCACTACGCCGGAGACGGTGCACCAGCGACGAAAGAGCTGGGCGAATTCGATATGAAAGCGTGGGCGGATAGCATCGCGAATGCGATTCGAGCGGTGAAAGCAGATCAGGTAAGTCCGCGACTCCAGGAAGAGTTTTATCGAAAATCGCTGGTGCCGTCCGAGACCAAGCAGTGATGAGATGTAGCAACAACCGGTCGCTTACGCTCGCGGCTCGGAAAGGTGTTACCGAGCAGCGACCGTGAAGGAGCCGGTTACATTCCAGCCGTCTACCTTGATATATGGCTTTGTTCCGCCCAGCAGTTTTTTCTGATAGGTTACAGTAATCTCCCGCCGTTCCCCTGGCATCAATTCGAAATAGTTGTCCTGCCATAACACGGGTTCCACGTCTGCGCCATCCCGGCCTTTCAAAACAGTCAAGTGGACTGAAAACGCCAGGTGCGAACTCGGGTTCGAGACAATTACGTGATCTACTTCTTCAGTTCCGCTCTGCTCGGCGCGTAATGCCGCGGTCACCTTGGCCTCAGGCAGCGTTTCAAGACCGGTGAGATCCGCGAACGAACTGATGGGGGTGAAATACCAATCTGACTTAGCCCAGTTAGAGACATCCGGCTTGGTGGACAGCCAGTAAAAATTGGAGCTCACCGGCTTTCCAGCTTCTCCTTCGAGGCTCAATTTCACAAAGTAGACATCCGAGAGGCCGTCTATCTTCGGAATGTCAAAGGCACGCGTGACGCTGTCCGGCGCAATGTCCACCGGCGCCGTTTTTGAGAATTTCTCCGTGAGATCCAGATTGTAAACCGTAGCCTTCACCTTGTGGCCGGTGAAGGAACGATAGTACGAATTCACCACCACCACGGATTGGTCGTCGTATGAATATTGAACGTGGAGCGGCTCGTTAGCTTTCTTAGTTCCGAAGTAGCCGCCACCCGGCCGCAGGTAGTAGTCGTAAAGATGCCAAATGATGGAGGGCCAGGCGTTGTTCAGCATCCATTGAACGACTCCTGTGGACGTGTACTTATTGCGGCCGTACGCCTCAAACATCGCACGCTCGCCCTCGTAGGTCATGAGCTGGCTTTTCTTCACGTAGTCATCCAGGCTCTTGGCCTTTCCATAGCGATTCTCAAGCGCCGTCGTGAAGACCTTCACGTTGCGAAAAACACCGCCACCTGCATGATAATTCCAGAACTCGTCGATGGGCCAACGATGCTCGGGAGGTAGCATTTCGGAAATGCTGGCTAGTTCCGGAATGGCTGGTCCAGGGCTGATCTCCGTGCTGAATCCGAATGCGCCGCCGTGTTTTTGATCCAGCAGCCAATAGTTGGGCGCGACGTATTCGTACGGCCCGCTCATCTTTACTCCGGTCCGGCCGGAGCCGGTGGTCTTGCGGTCAGCCGCGGAAGAGATGTATGGATTCGGCCAATGCTCCCGTTCGATCACTTTCAAATAAACCGCCTCGGCCTCGGGCGGCGGGGCTTCATCACTTCCGTACAGCCACACAAAAACGCTGGCATGATTTCGCAAGCGGCGAAGCTGATCAGTCAGCGATTCGCCGGCGACCGTATAATCTTCCGGCTTCCACTTTTTCCACTGTTCCCAGCGCGAGCAACAACACCAACCGGGCATCACCATCACCCCCAGCCGGTCGCAGGTCTCGAAGAAATGATCGTCCATCATTTTCCCTTCGAGCCGGATGGTGTTCAAATTCATATCGCGCGCGTAGCGGATCTCATTCTCCGCGCGCTCCGGTGAGTAGCGCAGCAGCATATCCTGTGTCCATCCGCCGCCGCGTATCAAAATGTTTTGGCCATTGATTTTGAAGAGCCGATGTTCGCGAGCGTCCAGCTCCGAGGTGAATTCGCGAATACCGAAGCTGACATCCTGCCGATCAGAAACTACGCCGCTCGCTACAAATTCCAACCGGAGGCGATACAGATTCTGTGGACCCAGCGGATACGGCCACCACAATTTCGGATGAGCGATATTGAGCTTCGGATGATCCTGCGGAGCCATGACTACGCGCGAGGATTCATGCGCACCCAGGTGCACCGGAGTGGAGACGGCGATGTCCCCGATCTGCGCCCGCACCGTGCCATCCACTGGCCGATCGCTCGAATTCCGCACATCCGCGAAGATGGTGAGGTGCGCATTGTCCGGAGGATTATCCAGGCGCGTAATCACTTGCGTGTTGCGGATTGCCACGGGTCCGGTGCTCAGAATATAAACGTCGCGAACCAGCCCCATGTCCTTATCCGGCGGCATCGGATTCCAATCCACGAAAGTAAGGGTGAGGTCGTTTTCCGTGGGCGGAAAGACTTCCACGGCCAGCGTGTTGGCGGTCCCTGGCTGCGCAATATCCGTGACATCAAATTCGAACATGCGGTACATGCCAACTACTTTGTCTGAGGTGGCAATTTGATGTCCGTTCAGCCAAATGTTTGCGCGTTGATTGATCGCGTCGAAATTGAGCCAGAGCCGCTTGCCGTTTTCTGACGGTGGAAGTTTGAACTCGGTGCGATACCACCACGACACGCGGAAGGGACTGTCCCCTGACATGGCGCTGTTGGAAAAATTCTGGCCGACGCCATAACTCATTCCAGGGAACGATCGCAGATTCATCCCGAAGTTGGGATCGGGATAAACTTTGTTATCCACCAGGGCCGCAACAACCGTCGAAGGGATGGCCGCAGGATACCAATCCCGAGGTTGAAACTTGGTTGTGGAGATCACGCTGCCCAGCTCCGTTACTTTGGCGGACGATTGGATCAACCAACTCTTGTCGAGGTTGATGCGCTCCCCGGCTGTCGCGAAGGACACCAGGAACATCACCGCAGGACACGCGAATATCTTCCTCATGCTCCAATCGTAAGGTAACAGACGGGACGCTGGCCCGAAATGTCAAGATCGTAATCTTCCGGTAATGTTCGGAGGGCGTAGACTTTAAGCATGCAAACCAACCGGCGGAGTTTCCTGATCGCCACAGCACTTCTCACTCCGATCCAACGCTTGTCTGCGGCTGCCACGCCCAACATGCGTTTTCCCACTGAGCCGCGGGACCGGCTGGCGGTGGCATCCTGGAGCTTTCGCGAACACCTGGACACGGCCGAGAATCGCGCGCGGAAATCGCACGGCAGTTTGATGAACCTCATAGGTTTTCCCGCCATGGTGGCGGATCGATACAAGATTCACAACGTGGAAATCCTGGGGCAACACATGCCTTCCACATCGCCGGCCTATTTGAAGGAGCTTCGCGCGGCTGTCCAGCGCGCCGGATCGCACGTCGTGGATCTTCCCGCGGGTGGGGACGCGAGCCTTTACGATCCTGATGCGAAGAAGCGCGCCGCTGCAGTCGAAGACGGCAAGAAGTGGATCGACGTAGCGATTGCGCTGGATTGTCCCAGCGTGCGCCTCAATATTTCAGGAGCGAAAGGTGTCAAGCCCGATGTTGCGTTGACGGCGGAAGGGCTTCGTGCGATTGCCCAATACGGCGCATCGAAGAATGTGGTGGTCAATCTTGAGAATGACGATCCGGAGACCGAAGACGCGTTCTTTATCGTGAAAGTGATCGATCGCGTGAATAGCCCGTGGCTGCGGGCCTTGCCAGACTTCTGTAATTCCATGCTCAAGGGCGACGAGAAGTTCAATTATGATGCCGTCACGGCAATGTTCCAGCGCGCTTATAACATCGCCCATCTAAAAGATTCCGAAGTGGACAACGGAAAGGTGTATCGCGTGGATGTGGGGCGGACGTTCGCTATCGCAAAAGCGAGCGGCTTCAAAGGATATTATTCGGCGGAATTTGAAGGCGAAGGCGATGCATACGTCGGAGTCGCCAAGCTGATTGATGCGGGAATCAAGTATTTGAGCTAGCCGGCAAAAGGCACCGACTCCCTTACGGTCGCGGTTCGGAATGATGCCTTCACGCGTTACCGAACCGCGACCGTAAGCTAAATCAGCCTGCGTAAGCCTTGCGAGCCGGCGGATCCAAATACTGATTGGCCTTCTCCGAGTTTGTGATCCGCATTTTGGCGGTGTCCCATTCGAAGCGCTCGCCCGGCAGCCGTTGCGCCAGACAACCCAGCAGGAACGCTTCGGTCACTGGACTTGAGACTTCGAAGTTGGTCAGTGAAGCAGGGCCGCCTTTGCACGCGGCGATCCACTGATCCACGGCGGTGTCGCGCTGGTTTGCGCGGGCTCCGCGTTGCCTTTGCGGCGCCTGATATTTCTTTGACTCGGGATAGACGCGTGGTCGATCGCCATTGAAGCCCGCCAGAATGATGCCCTTGTCGCCGACATACATCACGCCTTCACCTTCGTCATTGTGAGCGAACCAGTGCTCGTCCTCCTTAAGCATCCCGGCGGGCCGTTCGGGCTTGATGCCGCCGTCGTACCATGCCATCTTCACGGACGTCCGATTATCGTGGGCCGGATATTCCAGGCGAACGATGGAAGCTTTTGGATAGGTCTCCTCGAACGACTCGCTGGAGCTGGCTTCGACCGCCGTGGGCGGCGCCAGATCGAGAATCTTGAACAGGCCGGCGAAGCTGTAGCAGCCCATGTCGCCAAATGAGCCGCAGCCAAAATCGTACCAGCCGCGCCACACGAAGGGCAGATACGCCTTGTTGAACGGACGCTCGGGCGCAGGTCCGAGCCAAAGATCCCAATCCAAACCATCGGGAACCGGTTGAGTTTCCGTTGGCCGGTCGATACCTTGCGGCCAGTAGGGACGGCCGGACCAGTTGTGAATCTCGCGCACCTGTCCAATGGCGCCGTCGGCAATCCAGGCGGCTAACAGATGCGTGGATTCACTCGACGGGTTGTTCACCGGCAGCCCCGTAGCCACCTTCATCTCACGCGCCACTTGCGCCATGCGGCGCGCTTCGCCGATGGAGTGCGCCATGGGCTTCTGGCAGAGCACATGCTTGTGCTGGCGCATCGCGGCAATGGAGATGGTGGCGTGCCAATGGTCGGGTGTGGCCACGTAGACAGCATCCAGATCTTTTTCCTTGGCCAGAAGCTCTCGATAATCGTTATACGCCGTGCAACCGTTGTATGTACCAGAGCCTTTATGCGCACCGTAGTAGGCTTCCACCAATCGTTTCGCCGGATCGCGGCCGCCCATACCAAGGCTGCTCGAAAATTCGCGCGTGAACTGTACGGACCCGGGCGACGCCAGATCCTCTCCCCATTTTTCGTATCCGGGCCCCAGCAGTTTGCGTGCGGCGTTCAACAGCGCGTTGGGACCGTATTCGATGTAATCCTTGCTGCCTTTATTGCAATCACAGACCGCAACTACCTGGACCTCCGGCCGCGCCAGCAGGCCCATGGTGACATCTTGGCCCTGACGTCCGAGTCCAATGGTTGCCACCGTCAACTTATCGCTGGGTGGGGTATAGGGAGCGCCCAAAACATGGCGCGGAACAATCATGAAAGCTGCTGCCGCACCCGCGAACGCCCGCCGCGTCAACTGACTGGTTTCTTCTTTGGATTTGTCCATTGCTTTGTCCATTGCGAACCTCCGGAACCTTCATTATGCGCCACAACTCCGACTGTTGAGCATGACGAGATCGTCATGTTCTGGGGCTGGCGGTTAGGGACTGGGGGCTAAACCCGCCACTGCGTTCGCTACTTGTTGGATGGCGTCGAAGGCTTGAGGGATCGCGCCCGACAGCGAAAAGAATGGGTGGATCATGCCGGGGTAGCGGGTGTATGTGACCGGCACTCCATCGTTCGCCAGGCGTTTGGCGTAGGCTTCGCCTTCGTCGCGTAGCGGGTCGCACTCGGCCGTAATTATGAGAGCAGAAGGCAGCTCGCTTAGATCGGGCACCAGTAATGGTGAGGCGTGCGGATCGCGTGCGTCTTCCATGCTTCGAAGATAGTGGCTGCGGAACCATTCCATCTCACTCTTCGTGAGGTAGTGGTTTTCGCCGAACTCTTGATAGGACGGCGTGCTGAACGAAGAGAGATCGGTCACAGGATAAACCATGACCTGAAGCGCGATCGCAGGACCGTCTTCGTCCCTGCTCTTCAGCGATACTACGGCCGCGAGGTTGCCACCGGCGCTGTCGCCGCCGACAGCGATGCGCTTCGGGTCGATGCCAAGCTTTTTCGCATTCGACGCCACCCAAGCTGTCGCGGCGTAGCTGTCGGTTACCGCCGCCGGGAACTTGTGTTCGGGGGCGAGGCGATAGTCTACCGCGATTACGACAGCCCCGGCACGATGTGCGATCGCGGTGCACACTACATCGTGCGTGTCCAGATCACAAACCACCCAGCCGCCGCCATGGAAGTAGACCAAGGCGGGACGCGGCGCTGGTGCATCAGGCGTGTATATGCGGATTGGGATCTCGCAATCGGGGCCGGGAATTCGAAGATTCTCGATGGAGCGGACCGGTTCCGGCGTTCCTCCCGCCGTTTTCAGACTCTCGATCGCGAGCTTGCGCGCTTCCTCGGGCGAGAAAGATTCCAACGGTGGATTTCCTTCGGCCTCGGCCGCCTCCAGCAGTTGGCGGACGGCTGGATCCAGTTTAGGGCTCAACATAATTTGCGCTACGCGCGTTGGTGGGCGTGGATGACATAGTCTTCGAAGTTGACTGTCTTGGTGGCGGCCGCGTAATCGCGGGTGTGGGAATGCCAGTTTTGGGTATTTCGTCCGGCTGCGTTTACGTACCAGCTTTTGGCGCGCGGGTCTGCCCAAGTGGTGCGAGCCAGGGCCTCCTGCTGTTCGCGATTGAAACGATCCTGGACTTCGCGCGATGGTTCAATTGCCTCCAGGCCGCGGCGTTCCATCTCCACAAGCGCCTGTGTGATGTATTCGCTCTGGCGTTCCAGCATGAAGGTGATGGAATTGTGGCCCAGGTTGGTATTCGGGCCGTAGAGCATGAAGAGGTTTGGAAAACCGGAAACGGTGAGGCCGAGATAGGCCTGGGGCCCGTCTTTCCACGCTTCGCTCAACCGAATACCGTCCCGCCCAGTTACGTCGAGCGACCAATGCCACTCGGTGGTTTCAAAACCGGTGGCGAAAACGAGAACGTCCAACGCATGATCCACGCCATCGCGTGTGCGGACACCTTGGGGCGTGATGCGCTCGATCACTTCAGTCTCGAGCGTGACGTTGGGGCGCTGAAGCGCGGGATAATAATCGTCCGCGAATAGGACGCGCTTCAGTCCGATGGGGTAATCGGGCGTGAGCTTGTGGCGCAATTCGGGATCGGCCACCTGCGCTTCCAGATGCATCATGGACATGCGCGTGAAAGCCGCGCGGCCCTGCGGCGTCCAACTGAAAACCTGCCAGAAGAGGCAGTCGGCGTTTTGATAAATCTGCTCGCGCGTAAGTTCGGCGACGTGCGGCGCGGTGACCAGCAGCGCCATTTCCTCTTCGGTGATCTCGCGATCCATGCGCGGCAGCAGCCAGTTCGGCGTGCGCTGAAAGACGGTGAGATGGCCGGCAACTTTCGCAACTTCCGGAATCAACTGCACGGCGCTGGCGGCGGAGCCAACCACTCCAACGCGTTTTCCTTCGAGCGGGACCGAATGATCCCATCGCGCGGAGTGAAACGCCGGACCAGCGAAGGAGTCGCGTCCGGGGATGTCCGGGAGTTTGGGACGATTTAACTGGCCGAGTGCGACGATTAAAGCCTCGGTCTCAAATTCGACGCCAGCCTCGGTTCTGATTCGCCAGCGGCAGCGGTCTTCATCCCAGCGCGCGGATTGGGCGCCATCGCCGGCATGCAAAAGCGGCGCGAGCTGGAAGTTCGAGATCAACTGGCGGACGTACTCCTGCATTTCGGCCACGCGCGGAAAGACGTGCCGCCAGTGCAGGCTGGGCGCGAAAGAAAACTGGTACAGAGCCACCGGCACATCGCAAGCGCAACCGGGATAGATATTGTCGCGCCAGGTTCCACCTGGTTCAGTCTCGCGCTCGAGAATAGCGAAATCGCCGATGCCGGCACGGAGCAGATGGATACCCGCGCAGACGCCGCCGAGTCCGGCTCCAATGATGACCGCACGTTTTTGTTCCGGCATTCGCAGGTAGTATACACTGGCGAGGCTCCGAGCTGCGACCGGAAGGGGATGAGCATGGGCCTGCTGGCCCACCAAAGGCCATGAAGAAGCCCCGTGGCGCACGCAATCCTGCGTGCGCCACAAGAGGGTTGCGTGGAATTTATAATTTGGACCCTTCTACACGCTTCCTTCCTGTCGCGGCTCGGATTTCCGCTGCCGTAGCCAGCTTCGCAAAAGGGAGCGATGTTCGCGATCCAGGCAGATCAGGTAGGCCAGCGCATAATACAGGACGCCTGACAGCGCACCGGCAGTAAAGATCTGGAGCCAGTTGCCGCCCGGCAATACGGTAGCGCGGGCGAGATATGCAATAGCGATAACCGGAACGGCGGCCGCCAGCGGACGAATGTAGATGCTTCCCATGTAATGTCCGAATCCGAACGAGAGCGTTTTGCTTACCAGCCAAGGGGCAAAGAGGCCGCGATTCAAAACCATCAGAATGGAGCAAACCCAAACGGCGCCGATAATCCCCCAGCGCGGGATCACCAGCCAGAGCGCGGCCACCGCTATTACAGCTTCGGCGAACAACCCCTTGGCGTAGCGTTGGTGTTTTCCGAGTCCTAGAAGGAGCATGCTGGAGCTGAACTGGGCCACCACGGCGAATAGGTAACCGATCAAAAGGATCGGCAACAGTGGCGCTGCCTTGGCCGCGCCGGCGGGACCGATCCAGAGGCGAAAGAACTGATCTCCGTAGATCCATAGCAGAATTGCCAGCGGCATGAAGATGGCCAGGCAATAGCGATTGGCGTACTCGGCAAGTTTCGCGAGCGGCTGTGATTCCTCGCGCGCCGCGAGTGCGGCTGCGTTGACGTTGGTAACGACTCCGATGCGTCCGATGAACTCCACCGTGTACTGAAGTAATCGGACGGGGAGATTGTAGAAACCCACGAACTCGGTGGGGAGAAAGTGGCCGATCAGGATGGGTGGACCTTGATTCAAACCCATCATGGAAACGGTCTGGAGAAAGGTGTGGATGCCGTAATTCCACATCTTCTTGAGCGTTTCGAAACCCGCGTGCCGTAGAGAAACCCGGCAATCAGGCAGGACCTTGCGGAAATAATAATAATTCAGCGCGTACATAAGGCACTGGTTCGCGAGCGTTGCGATTCCGAGTGCGACAATGCCATAACCCAGATAGAGTATCGTAGTCCAAACAGCGGCGCGCGTTCCGGTGGTGATGATCGCGATCCGGTTGGTGACATCGAATCGCTGCACAGCCTCGAGTGCCGCAGAGAAGAGATTGAAGATCAATCCCAGGCACCAGTTCACCGTCATCAACATCAACAAAGCCCGGAAGGATTCGTGATAGGAATCTGATATGTGGAAAAACCCTTCGATGCGCGGCGCAGCCAGTCGAACGATGCCCAGCATGAACACGGCAATCAGACACGAATAAGAAACGGCTGTGCTCATTATTTCGGAAACCTGGGTGGATTCCCCGGTAGTCCAGTGGTGGGCGACGAATTTGGCGGTTGCCGAACGGACGCCCAAATCGAGCAGCCAATAATACTCGATCAAAGAAAATGACAGAGCCCAGATACCGTAGCCTTCGGGGCCGAGCTTTCGGAAAAGGTAGGGCGAAAGCAGGAAGCCGGTAATCAGGCTGATACTGACGCCGGCCCAATTCCAGACCACACTTCGGACAAATATTTCGCTGCGTCCCTTTGGAATTGGCTCGATCGAGTCAGGGGACGGACGGTCATTCACGTTCTCATGATAACCGTGGGGTGCTCTTAGCGTGCGTTAGAACGGAGCAGCAGCCACGCACCGATTTTGTGCTCGGTGTGGTAATTGTTCTCGATGAATTGGGTGAGCGGTAAGGCGGACTCCGGAGTCCAAGAGGGCCGGTCCGGAATCCAAGTCCAGCGGGGAAAGACACACGCCATGTTTCCCTGGATTCCCCAAAAAGTTCCGAAGTTTGGTTCGTCCGCGGCCACGATCAAGCTGGGTGGGTGGTTCCGAATGCGGGCAAGATCGGCGAGTTGGAACCGCTCGGGAATAGGGATTTGAGCGAACTGGTTGCTGAACACCGGGTTGCGGCGGAGGGAAGCGAAGGTCAAACCTCCGCCATAAGGCAGCTCGATAAAATAATCTCCCGGTTGCGTGTGGTCCCGAACATAACGGTACAGGGCGGCGTTGACATTCCCATCGCGTACTCGAACCAACCCGCTTTCGGTGTAGAGCGGCGTAAATGAGCGATTGGAGAGCAGGTTCGAATATGCTGCGGCAACACGCAAGATGGCGTACGAGATTACTAGCGTGGAGGCAATTCGTATTGCGACGCGATGGCCCTGAACGCTAAGGCGGGCGGCTACACGTCGAGGGAACTCCAAACTTCGAACCAGCAGATAGGGTCCCAGGAGTGAGAGAAACGGGTAGCTCAATGCCGGGACCTCCGGGGTGGGGGCCAAAGTGCTCCCGAACAAGCTGCGCACGCTGATCAATACAGGAACTGTGAGCAGCAGGAGCAGCTGAAGGCGGGCGGGGTGCACGGGGCCGCGAATCAGGGCAACCAGCAATGCCATCCAGTAGATTATGGCCGGCCATAACACGGGCCGCAGCACTTGGCTGGCGCCGAAAGCTGCTTTGCTGAAACTCAACACCCGCGCCGCCAAGGACGATGGCCCGGTGAGCAGGCTCCCGTCGGTATACCACTCATAGCCTAACCAGATGACGCCGCCGGCTGCCGCTGCGGCCAGCATTAAAATGTAACGCGCGCCAAGAGCCTTGCGCCAGCAAAACCATTCAAACAGCGATCCCGCTCCGACGACGAAGGCCGCTGCTCCGAGAGCCGCCAGCGCGCCCAGGACGCCCAGGCCGGTTGGCCACCACGGGCACGGGACGGTGGCAAGGCCGTAGCCGCGCAGGGCGGCGGACAGATTCGCAAAGCCCACCGCTTTTCCCAAGAGCAGGTAGGCTCCCAAGGGCGGCAGCAATCCCGCGGCCAGGATTCTGCTCCAGCGGCCGCGGCGCGACGCACCCCGGGTATGCGGATCGAACAGCGCCAGTAGGAACAGTAATGCCGGCGCTACCAGGAAGGCCTCCTGTTTGCTCATCAGGGCGATCCAACAGCCGCTCACGAGCACCACGGCCACCGTATTGGGAAGCTTCTGGCCGGGCGCGCCATGGGCTAAATAACGGAACGAACCCAACAGCATCAGCAGCAAGCCGATGGCTACCGTGTGCAACGCGGGCGAGTAACTGAGCAGCGAAAAGAGACTGAAATAGGTCTGCGTGGTGGCTCCCACCGCGATCACCAGCACGCAAATCCAAATGCGCAGCGCGCGGGGAACTAAGTATCCAAGCAGGCAGAACACGAGGAGAACAATCCCCAGCGACAGAACATCCATGGCAGTTTGCGCCACCGAAAAACTGACGCCAAGGAACCGTAGCGGATAACCTATCGCGGCGAGCCCCAGGGGAGGGTATTGCCAAAAGAAGTCCCGGTACGGCGTCTCCCCGCGGGCGAATCGAAGGGATTCTTCGAGCCACACGCCTGGATCGAACTGGACCAGAGATTGCAGCTTGCACCACAACAGCATGGCCGCGCCGAATGAGACCGCCGCGATAGCGGCAAAATCCAACCACTTCGGAAAGGCAGTTCCTGGAGAAGTCTTACCGTTTATGTCCGAAGACAGCGTACTGGCCTCCCAGTGGAATTCGTTTGAGCGCGGTTTCCAGGACGGGAAACATGCGGAAAGGTTTTTCGGGGAGATACAGGAAATAAGCGGTGTCCAGGTTGCGGAGGCCGGCGTCGTCGAACAAGCGCCGCGTTTCTTTGGCGCTCAGCAGGATCGCGTTGCGATCCATGGGCAGACGGCTGACGATCAGACGGGTGGCCGGATTCAGTGGATTGTGTTCGATTACCGCCAACACGCCGTCACGCCGCAGCACGCGCGCGGCTTCACGGGTCAAGGCAGCGCGTCCATCGGGAGCGACGTGATGATACACACAAACGGCTGTGAGCAAATCGAAGCTTTGGTCGGGAAACGGCAGGCGTTCCGGAGCGGTCATCGGACGAGAAGGGATATCCGGGCAGAGGTCAAGCATCGCGGTGGAGACGTCGCAACCCGCAATGGATGCAACTTCGGGGCGGCCCAGCCGCAGCAACTCGCCCTTGCCGCAGCCAATGTCCAGCCAGCTCATGCTCGAAAGGCCGCGCCCTTGCGAGGCCAGGTAGGAACGGATGAGAAGCCATTTGCGCTCGAAGAAGAAAGTGCCGTCCTTGCTGAAGGAATGGCGCAGGGGGTCTTTCTGCATGGCTTCGTAGTCGCGAGCATATTGGTCGAATTCCGACGCCATTTTTGGTTGGCTTGTCTTTCCGGGCGAGGCCGTGGTTCAATTTTGGACCGGAAATAAATTTTAGCATGGGGGCTGTGTAAGATATGGAATTGTTGCGGCGCGCCTGCCGGCGCTGTTATTCTTAAGCGAACTTGAAGGGGTAATGCGTGCCGCAGGGTCAGCCCGTTTCTGGAGATCAGCCTGCTCTTTGCGTTATTGTTCCCTGTTACAACGAGGAGGAAATGCTCCCCGTGTTTTTCGCAACAGTTCTGCCCGCGCTGGAGCACGCCACGGCTGGACGTTGGACCGTCTTATGCGTGGACGACGGAAGCAAAGACGCGACCTTTCGCATTATCACCCAATGGAACCAGAGCGACCCCAGAGTGTCCGGCGTACGGCTGAGCAGGAACTTCGGCCACCAGGCCGCTCTCTCGGTTGGATTGGCCTACGCTCGTGCCGAGTACATCGGCGTTATGGACTGCGATCTGCAGGATCCGGTGGAGGTTCTGGTGGAACTCTACCGTGCGTGTTTGTCCGACGGCCTGGATGTCTGCCTGGGCATCCGCGGAAGGCGCGACGCTCCGATCCTGCTTCGCATCGCCTATTCTGCTTTCTATCACATTATCCAGCGTGCAGCGGACCATGATTGGCCGCGCGACGCCGGCGATTTCTGCGTTATGAGTGCGCGCTGCCAGCAGGTCCTGTTGGCCCTTCCGGAACAGTCGCGAATGCTGCGCGGACTGCGCTCCTGGGTCGGATTTCGCCAAGCAGGCATCCCCTACGACCGGCCGGCGCGGTCGCATGGAACCACCAAATACAACTTGAGGAAAATGACCGCGCTAGCCTTGCTGGGACTGATTTCCTTCAGCACAGTCCCGCTACGGCTGGCCAGCATCATTGGCGTCAGCATGGGTCTTTTCTCTGTTCTATTTGGCATCCTCATATTGATCAACCGCATTTTCCCGCGGTTTTCGTTGCTTGGATACTGGGTGGGCGCAAATGCGGGCACGGCGACGGTGCTGGTGTTTCTCGCTTTTGCGCTTAGCGTGTTGTTTGTTTGCGTGGGAATTCTCGGTGAGTATCTGATCGTTCTGCTGCAGGAGATCAAGAGACGGCCGGCCGGGATTGTCGCGTCGGTGGTTGGCGAGGTGCGGCCGCTGAACGCTGCCTACGGGCTTCTGGAGGCAACCAGGCCGCCCTCCGCCTGGACTGCCGGCACTCGCTGAGATAACGCCTGATCAGGGGTTCGGGCGATTCCTCAAATACTCTATGCCGTACGGCTTGGCGGTTTCGTCGCGAGGGGTTCGGCTGGTGCCACCCAAACCTTCGAGCTCGAGCGAAAAGCCGCCCGTGATGTAACAGGGGCCATCCTGTAAGGCCGCCAGGAGTTCGCGCCGGCGCTCGGGAGTGAGCGCTTCGGAGTTATATTCGGTCCACGGAAATTGGCGCGTATTGGCCAAACGCTCGCGATGCCGCGATAAGTAATCATCCAACGAGCAGATCACCTTGGCGGGAACTCCAGCGCAGACGGTGCCGGCCGGCAGAGAACTCGAAACCACCGAATTTGCGCCAACAATGGTTCGCGGTCCAATCTCCACGCCGGGCAGGATGACGGTTCGTGAGCCGAAATGGCAGGATTCGTGGATTGTTACTTTACCGATCAGCCCCGCGTCCAGGAACTCATCCATTTGGCCGTCGTGCGCCAGGATCAGGCATTGCTCCCCGAAGCCGCACCAATCACCGATACTGATCAGGAAACAATGCGTAGTGTCTATCCATGTGGAAGCAGGCAGATTGACGCCCTGCCCGATGTGCAGGCCCATCGCCTGCAGCTTGGCCCAGCGGCGCAGCAATCGAGTCTTGTCGAAACGCGCCTTCAACGGATAAACGGCGTCTAGGATCCAGCCCAGCATATCTTTAATGGAGGGCTCCGCGAATCCGCGCTTTCACGGGCTCAACTCCGGATACAGATTGCAGCAGGTGAGGAAAGCTATCGAGATATCCGGCTCGCGGGACTTGATACCTGGAGTTTTCCGATTCATGCAAGGTTGCCGGATTGAGCTTTCCCGGCTGGCCCTCTACGGCTCCCCACAGACCCAATTGGCGGATGCAGGAGATCTCGCGCTCCCCATAATCGCGGCGGCGCCCATTTGGATAGCAGAAGATGGGAACTGGCTTTGAGACCTCACAGCTCAAACGCTTCCAGGATTCGCTGATTTCGAACCCCGCCTGCTCGGGCGTTGTGGTGGAGAGCACCGGATGTGTTACCGTGTGCGGACCGAAGGTCATTCCGCGCTTCTCCAGGGCCCTGGCATCGTCCCAGGATAGCGGCGCGAATCGGGCCGGCGGAGCTTTGGGCAACTCAACCTCGGCTTCGCGGCTCAAATCCAGAACGCAGTTCAGCCGATCTCGCTCGGAAGCGTCCTGACAGCGTAGGTTGAGGTCCAGGCAGGCCGACGCGCGTGTTTCCGTCGAATCGATCGTCTAGGGAATACTGGTGCTCCCCAGACGTGCATCGAGTTTCGGGCGCTTCGTCTCTTCAAAAATATACTTCAGCTTATCAAACCAAAACCAGCTCTTGCCTTCCGCAAAACTTGTGACCAGAAAGGTTGTAACGGGACAATCGAACTCGGCGAAGATGGGAGCGGCAATCTGGCCGTGGTCGAAGTATCCGTCGTCGATGGTAAAAGCGACGGCCCGTTCCAGCGGTTCTCGATCGAGGAGCTTCTGGAACAGATCCTGAAGGGAGATCAGCTGGTAGTGTTGCTTCCTCAGTTGGGCCAGATTATGCCGGAGTGCGGCGGGCTGATGACCGGAGACCCCCAGATCCGGCATCGAAAACCGATGCAGCATGAAAATGGTCGCCTGCGTGCCAGTGAGCGTTGCCATGGCTTGAACAACGCCTGGAGCCGAAAGCGGCGCGAGGAAAATCCGTTTTAGAACACTCACCCCGGATTGGGGATTTCGAGCCATTTAACCTTCCGAAACTCTAGTTTAATCGGTTGTGGGGCAGGATGCACAGGCGCAAAATGCTACCGTGAAGCTGGGCATGAGCCGGTTCAACTATTCTAAGGCGGCGTTGAATACAGCGCGGGAAACGACGCCGGCCCGGTCCCTGATTCTCGAACCCTCCCGTTCCGACACCGGGCTTGGGCAACGGATGGGTTTTGCCGTCCTGTGTATCTTCCCGATATCCGGCTTTGCCAACGAATTCGCGATCCATCTCTTTCACACCAAGGCTTACATCTCGACCGTCTCGTGGGTGCTCCTTCCCTTATTGCTGGTCCTGAGTGGTAATTTACTACGGGGTTTTCGGGACATCATCGGAGGCCTTTGGCTCGGTTTTCTGGTGTGGATCTCGGTAGCTGTTCCGTTCAGCGTCTGGATCGGCGGATCGGCCGCGCTACTGATTTCGTACATTCGCCACGGATGGATCCAACTGTATTATTATGCCGCGCTTCTGGTTTCGGTCC
>PMUN01000405.1 GCA_003166875.1 Bryobacterales bacterium
TTATTGCGCCACTCCAGCCCGAGGACTTCTTCGATTTATTGTGGCAGGGCGTCTGGGAGGCCACCTTTGACCTCGCTCCCTTCGGCGTACAGGTCCGCAATCTTCCCACGGAGCGCTACAACGTCGCTGGACAGCAGGAGATCCTGAGCCAGTTGCTGGAGGACAAGGTGGATGGCATCGCCGTGATGCCGGCCCACGCCGAAGCGCTTAACCATCTCATCGACAAACATGAAGCGCAAGGGACCCCCGTGGTCACGTTTCATGGAGATGCTCCCGAGAGCCGGCGATCGGCGTTTGTGGGTCCCGACCCGTTCCAGGCGGGAGTGCTGGCCGGGGAGTTACTCGCGAAATTGATGGGTGGTCGAGGACGGGTTCTGTCGTTTCCGGGCCCGTCCGAAAAGCATCATCTCGCTCAACGCGAGCAGGGTTTTCTCGCCGAATTCGCTGAGCATCCAGGCTGCACCGTGGTCACTTCGCAAATGCCCGATCTCGACTCGCTGCAGGCTTTCCCGGCGGAATGGCTTGAAGCTTTGAGATCCGCCGATGGGGTGTACGTCGGCAATGAAGACCTGGTAAGCATAGCTGCTGCCCTGGAACAAGCGGGTGCGTGTGCGCCTTGCGTCGGTTTTGGCAATACGGACCCGCTGCAGCCGTTTCTTGCGCGGAAAACTGTTTCCGCCGTGATTGATGAGCAGAGGTATCTGCAGGGCTATTTTGCGGTGCAGAAGGCCTACGAAGCAATCCTCAAGCGGGCGCAAGGCGTGACAGTGAGTGGCATACGGGTGCCTTCGGATGTGGCTCTGGCGGCCAACGCGTCTGACAGCCGGGATTCTCTTCACGCTGCGTTCGAGATGCTGCTCCGGCAACGCACGGAGGCGCTGTGCTCCTACAAGCAACGGCTGGAAGAGGCTAACGCGGAGCTGGAGAATCTTGCAATTACCGATCCCCTCACCGGCCTGTTCAACCGCCGCAAGTTTGAAGAGGTGCTGGAAAATGAAGTCGCCCGGGCGCGCCGATATGGTCCGCTTTCGCTGCTCGTGATTGACTTGAATCTCTTCAAGCAGGTGAACGACCAGTATGGCCACCAAGCCGGAGATGAAGTTTTGAAGGGCATGGCTCGACTGCTGAAATCCTGTTGCCGGGAGACGGATGCATGCGCGCGGCTGGGCGGAGACGAGTTCGCGGTCATTCTGCCTCACACCGACGGCGCCGCGGCCGAAGTAGTACGTAACCGCATCCTGAAACAGACGGCCCGCACCTCCGTGCCAATTGGCGACCAGGAACTGCCCTTGAGTCTCAGCATCGGAATGGCCAGCTTAGTGGAGGCTCCCGACGCTGTGGCCTTGGTGGCGGCCGCGGATGCCGATATGTACCGCGTGAAACAGGCATCGCGGAGGGAACAGGTGTTCAGATAGCGCCAACTGTGAGCGCGGGCGGCGTCTCCTTGCTGACAAGCCGTGAAAAATAGGCCACGTACCGACTCCCTCACGGTCGCGGTTCGGTAACGGTCTCTAAACATGCGACATTCTTTCCGAACCGCGAGCGTAAGCGACCGGTGCATTTGAATTTTTCACGGATTCTCACGGTCGCGGTTCGGTAACGGTTTCTAAAAGCGCGGGACTACAACTGTGTCTCGGACCACGCAATCCGTGCGCGCAGCAATTCCGGCATTTCCTCGGGCGATTGCACTCGCAGCACATCCAAGCCCGCGGCCCGTGCACTAGCTTCGCCGGCGTCGGAATCCTCCACCACCAACGCACTTCGCACGCCGAGCTTCTTCACCGCCAGCAAATATGGATCAGGCGCCGGCTTGAGCTTTTTCACGTCGCCGCCGTAGATCACGGCGTGAAAAAAGTCGTGAATGCCGGCGTGGCGCAGAATTGGTTCCACTTCGCTCTGACCGCTCGAAGTCACCACCGCTAATTGATAGGCATCCAGTTGCGGAAGCAGTTCCAGCACTTCGCCCGAAAAAGACTGCCGCTCCAGCATGCGGCTTCGGAACAATTCCTTCTTGCGTGGATACTCGGCCAGCAGACGTTCCACTTCCAGCGGCCGTCCGGCCTCGCGGCAGATCATCGACATCAGATCGCGATCCGAGACGCCGATTCCATGCGTCCTGTAGGTCTCCCAATCCAGGTGCATATCAAAGGTCTGGAGAATTTCCTGCCAGCACTCAAAGTGAACCGGCTCGCTGTCCACCAGCACGCCATCGAAATCAAACAGAATCGCTTCGTATCGCACTCACTTCAGGATCGCATGGTGATGGACGCCTAAATATCGTAAGCTCGAAGCGTGGATGCGGATACTCAAATCGGCGGCCCTCACGCGCATTTTCCTTCCACACAGCTTTCTCTGCTCGAAGCCGCTACTCACGGCCTCACGAACGACGCGCTGGAACGCGTTATGGCGCTGTACTGGAAGCCGGTCTATCGATTCATCCGCCTTAAATTCCGCAAGAACGATGAAGACGCCAAGGACCTGACACAGGGTTTCTTCACCACCGCGCTCGAGCGGGATTTCTTCACGTGCTTCGATCCGGCCAAGGCTTCCTTCCGCACTTACCTTCGCATGGCGGTGGAGCGCTTCGCCGCCAATCAGTATGCCGGATCCAGCCGGCAGAAACGCGGTGGCGACATCCAGTTCGAATCTGTCGAGGACTATGCCGCCACTACCGAATCTCCCGAACAGATCTTCGAACGAGAATGGCAGCGGCAGTTGTTCGCCCTGGCCCTCAATGACCTGCACGCGCACTGCGATGCTTCGGGAAAACAGCTCCAGTTCTGCATTTTCGAAGCCTACGATCTGGCTGTGGACGAAGACGAGCGACCCTCCTACGCCAGCCTGGCCGCACGGCACGGCATCGCCGAAACCGCCGTGACCAACCATCTGGCCTGGGCGCGGCGCACGCTACGCGGATTTGTCAACGAACGTCTCCGCGGCGTGACGTCCGGTGAACAGGAGTTGCGCAAGGAGATGCGTCGTGTATGGATCTGAGCGACTCAGTCCTCGATCATTTGCGCTCCGTTGCCGCGCTGCCCGACCTCACTGATACGCGTTACGAAATAGAATCCGAGATCGGCCGCGGCGGATTGGGTGTGGTTTACCGAGCGCACGACCGCGAGCTCGACCGGCCGGTGGCTTTGAAAGTCCTGGATTCCGCGCTGGCCGGCGAAGCACAACTCATCGCCGGGCTGGAGCATCCGGCCATCGTCCCTATTTATGAGACCGGCACTTTGCCGGACAGCCGCGCCTTTTACGCGATGAAGCTGGTGACGGGCGCGCGCCTGGACCACTACCTGGCCGGGTCTCCTTCGCTTTCCGACCGTCTGCGCATCCTACGGCGCGTGGGCGAGGCGCTGGGGTTCGCCCACAGCCGAGGCGTCATTCATCGCGATCTTAAACCTCAGAACGTGATGGTCGGCGAATTCGGCGAGGTTTATCTGATGGATTGGGGAGTGGAAGCAGTTACAGGCACCCCTGCGTTTCGTGCCCCCGACTCGCACTTGGATCAGCGGTCCGATATCTACGCGCTGGGCGCAATGCTCGAATTCATGCTGCCCGCTTCAGCCGCGCCAGCCCTCCGCGCCATCGCCCGAAAGGCCAAAAGTATTGATCCAGCCGCCCGTTATCCGGATGCTCCGGCGCTTCTCGCCGACCTCGAGCGGTTCCAGACAGGGCTGGCCGTGGAGGCGTGGCGCGAACCGCTATCGTATCGATTGCGGCGCTTTGGATCGCGCAACGCCGTTTTGCTGTGGTTGCTGGCCGCCTATGCCGGCGTAAAATTCCTGCTGTTTTTTCTGCGGAACCTTTAAAGGAATTGCGGCAGACGTGGAATTCCATTGTGAGAGGTGAACAATGAACAAGATCCTGGCCGGACTGGTTTTCGGACTGATCCTGGGAGCCATTGACGGCGCCACCGCGTGGTTTTATCCGGAAACGCGCAGTGTGATCGGTGGCATCATGGTGGGTTCGTCCATCAAAGGCATGCTGGTGGGCCTGCTCGCCGGATGGTTCGCGCAAAAAGTGCAATCCACTCTGTGGGGAGTTGTGGTGGGCTCGGTCCTGGGGTTGCTATTCGCCTACGCAGTGGCCGCGATGGATGCCACCAAAGGCAAGCCTCACTACCTGGAGATCATGCTGCCCGGCTTCCTGGTCGGCGCCATCGTCGGCTTTTTGACCCAGAGGGTCGGGACGCCCCGTCTAGCCGAACGGAGGGAAGCATGATCAAGTGGCTCGTTTTATCGATCGCAATCATGATCGCCCAGGCCGCCGTCGCTCAAACGGACCCCTGGGCCAACTTGCGTGTGCTGGAAGGGAAGTGGGAGGGGCCAACTTCGGGCAAACCCGGCAAAGGAATCACCTCACGCGAGTATCGGTTCGAGATGAACGGGAAGTTCCTATCCGAGCGCAACAAAGTGGTATGGGAAAAAGCCGCGATTCACGAAGATTTTAGCTACCTCAGCTACGATACGCGCCTGAAGAAGATCGTATGGAGGCAATTCCACAGCGAAGGCTTCGTCCACGAGTACACGCTGGATTCGGTGAGCGCCGACGGAAAATCGCTCGAATTTTCCTCAGTACGCATCGAGAATATTCCGCCGGGATTCCGGGCCAAGGAATCATATCGCATGCTTTCCGCCGACGAGATTGAGTCGACGTTCTGGCTGGCCGAACCCGGCAAGGATTTTGAAGTGTATACCGAGACGCGCCTCAAGCGCGTGAAGTAACGGCTGCTTACGCGATGATGTCGTGGATCACGTTCCCGGCCACATCCGTCAGCCGGAAATCGCGGCCGGCGTAACGATAGGTGAGGCGTTCGTGGTCAAGGCCCAGCAGGGCAAGGATCGTCGCGTGCAGGTCGTGGACGTGGACTTTCTTGTCGACGGCGTGCCAGCCGTAATCGTCGGTCGCGCCGTAGGCGAGCCCGCGGCGGACGCCGCCGCCGG
>PMUN01000034.1 GCA_003166875.1 Bryobacterales bacterium
CTGCACCCACCCGCTATCTACTCCGTCGTAGACCTCCATATAAGTATTCTTGGCTCCGGCATAGGCGGCCGTGAAGCTCACCGCCAGGTTCAAGGTGAGGTTGTTGCCATTAATCGAAAAAGATGAGGCGCCCGCGTTGATCGAACATTGGCTGTTCTGCAGCGTTCCGGCCACGCCTAATGTTAGCGGAGACCCCCAGGAGGTGCCAGCGTCGTTTTGAAGGAAGACCTCGTTTGCTGACGGCGAGTAATCGATATAGCAAGCTGCGCCCACCACCAAGGTAGCGCTGATATCGATCTGCGTAAAAAGGATCTTGCTCGCGCCGCCGGGGTCGGTGTAAACAAATGAGAAGGTTTGCGCCGCGCCGCTGCCCGAACTCGGCGTTACCGACACAGGCGAAGGCGTAGCTCGCGCAGTTTGGACGAAAACAGAAAGCATTGCAAAAAGCGTGATGCAGCAACGTGCATTTTTCAGAATCTTCACGGCGGAAGCTCCGTCTTCGGCGCAGTTCGCGGTTTCTAAAGTCTGCAAAGGCTGCATTTCGACGGCCATTGCGTTCGATTTACGAGAAATGCCGACAGATCGAGCTTGGCCAATGCCTTGAGCGACGTAAAGACTGCTGTGGTGGTGGAAAATACACCGGGTGTACTAACTCACCTGTGTGGCCTGGCGCTATTCCACTTACTAAGTCACACCACGGACATGACTTCCCTGTAATATTCCTCGTACTGCGGAATAATCAGCGACGTCGCGAATCGCTCCACTGCGGTCCGGCGCGCAGCTGCGGCCATTTTCTGGTAAAGATCGTCGTTCGTGAACAGCTCGATCACGCGGGCTGCTTGCGCTGTGATGTCGCCGACTGGTTCCAGAAATCCGTCCACGCCGTGCGTCACTAGCTCCGGCACTCCACCTACACGCGTCGCCACTGGAACAACGCCGCAGGCCATGCCTTCCAGCGCTCCCAATCCGAAAGATTCCATCTCGCTCGGCATCAGCAGCACGTGCATCTGCGGAAAAATTCGCTCCACGTGATCCTGCTTGCCCATGAACGTGACGTGCCGCTCCACTTCGAGCTCTTTCGCCAGCCGATGCGCCACTGGACGGTCCGGCCCATCGCCCACCATATAAAGATGCGCGGGCGTTTGCTTCACCACTTGCGCCAGAATCCGGATGCAATCCACCACGCGCTTCACGGGCCGGAAATTCGAGATATGCATCAGGCGCTTTTCGCTGTTCGCACGCTCGGCAGCCGGTTTATATATATCGATATTCACGAAATTGTGAATCACGCGAATTTCATTCGGCACGCCGAACGTTTCATATGTGTTGCGGCGCAGATCCTGGCTGATGCTGGTAATCCCGTCGGATTTCTCGATGGAGAATTTCGTGATGGGGAAGTAGGAGCGGTCCACGCCGACCAGCGTGATATCGGTGCCGTGCAGCGTGGTGATGAACGGCAGGCGGCGCTTGGGAGCCATCATCTGTTGCGCCAGCATCGCTGAAATGGAATGCGGGATGGCGTAGTGGACGTGCAACAGATCGAGATTCTCGTTCTCGGCCACTTCCGCCATGCGCGAGGCCAGCGCCAGGCAGTAAGGCGGATATTGGAACAACGGGTAATTCGAAACTTCCACCTCGTGATAAAAGATGCGCGGGATTCCGGGATCTAAGCGGATGGGGTTTGCATAGGTGATGAAATGTATCTCGTGGCCGCGCGTGGCCAGTTCGAGGCCAAGCTCCGTCGCAACGATGCCGCTGCCGCCGTAAGTGGGATAGCAGGTGATGCCGATCCTCATGCTGACGTGATTCTACCGGAAAATCGGCTGTGGGGCAGGTTGCTAACCTGCGCGCCGATTGCCAATCGGCGCAAACTGCGCGGTTGACAACCGCGCGCAGGATGACATCCTGCCCCACGCGGCGCCGATGTATACTGGCCGCGATGCGATACTTAGTGGCTTTCATTCTGCTCTTCGCTTCTGCATGGGCCGAGGATCTGGCCAACGTGATCTTTCTCGAACCGGTAAACAAGATCGACACGCATGGCTCCGAGGTCACCGAGAAGATGCCGTTGTTTCGCAAGGCGGCGGATCCGGCGCGCTACACCGCGTGGTTGCACAACCCATCAGCCGAACGCGCATTTCGCCTCTATCGCGCTGCCAATGAAATCGTGCATCCCGGAGCAGGCACGCCCGATTATTACGTCGCACTGGTGGAAGGCGGCAATCACGCGGCGGTCGGGTTTCGCATTCGGAATGGGGACGCAATCCAGGATTATCCGCGTCAGACATATATCTTGCTGGATGCGGACCCAAGCAGGTTTGAAACAACGCTGCTGCACGAGACCGGGCACATGGCGATGGAGATGCTGGCCGGAGGACGCCAGTTGGACGGCAAAGACATCGCGTCCATTCCACATACCACAGCCGCGCTCACGGATCGCACCACCGGGTTTAGTGAAGGCTACGCGATCCATCTGGAAACGCTCGCGGCGCACTTGAATCACGACCAGTACACGCGCCAGCGCTACCATCGCGGGCTGGTGCTTTTCGGCGAAGGGTCGTTTGGAAAAACTGAATACTTCCATCACTCGGCCGACCTGGCCAGCTTTTCGCAAAATGTCGCCCGCTATCTGGACGTCCGCGACAATAACTTCTCGTTCGAGAGCGCGTATCAACAGCCGGACTACCTGCGCGTGCATATGGAAAAGGCCCGCGACTTTTCCACCGTTCGCGACGCCAACCAATTGCTGCAGTCGGAGGGATTCTACGCCAGTTTCTTCTTCCTGTTCGTGGTGCGCGGGGAGGAAACGCCGGCCGAGCCTGTAATCGCCGCCCGCGAGGAGCGCGTACTTCACGCCATGCGTGGCATGTTCAGCCGAAGCTCGCCGGATCTCTCGCGTCCCTGGCTGCTGGATCTGGTGGTGGAGTATGCGAAGCAGTTTCCCGACGAGAAAGCTGCGATCGTGGATGCGTTGAACGATTTGAGCCACGGAGTGTTCGTGGATTCCGCTGCGCCGAAGCTTTGGAAGGAACACTATCTCGCGACACTGCGGTTGGATCAAGCGAAGATGAACATTCCGGGCATCAATGCCGCGCGCAAGAAGTGGCGCGAGCAGGTGCTGGCGAATCCCGACGTATTGTATTCGCGCGTTGGACCGGAAATTCCGTGCGCGGTGCCGGGAACCAAGGTCCGGCTGGAGGCGTTCGGCGAGGACTCGCTGGTGCGATTCGATCTCAATACGGTGCAGCCCGGCATCCTGCGCTTGATTCCGGGAATTACCGAACCAGAAATCTCAGCGTGGCTCGATCAACGCAGCCAGAAGCCGTTCCGTAGCGCTGATGATTTTCGATCGCGTGGTTTCCTTCGTCCGCCGACATTGGCGGCGCTTCAGTTTTGAGCTGTCAGCGCATTTCGGCTATGCCGATTTGGCCGTGGATGTTGTCATCGGGGCGCGGAACATCGCCGCCGCCGAACCAGACCGTCACGTGACTGTCTTCGTCGAGGACCGTGGCATCGCACAGTACTTTCGAATCCCACGCTTGGTCGCCGGCAAAGACGAACGGCAACTTTTCCCACCGCACGCCATCGCGTGACCGGGCAACGCCCAGCCGCCTGACTTCGTTTCGAGCGCGGCCCGTGTACAGCATCCAATAATATCCATGCGAGGCCCACACCGCCGGTTCACCCAGCCCATTTTCATCGAATGCGCCGAAGCCGCCGAGTTCGAGGATTGGATTGCAGCGCAGCTTGTACCAGATGAGGCCGTCGTCAGAAATCGCCACGCCCAGCCGCTGCCGCCGCGCGCGATCCATTCCGAGATAGAACATGTAATAATTCGATCCCGCGCGGATGACGTACGGATCCGCAACGCCGCGCTCATCCCAGCTTCCGCGTGGACCAACCTCCAGCACCGGCGATCCATTTTTCTGCCATTGATGACCGTTGGCGGATCGCGCCAGACCAATCCGCACCGGATTGCCGGCCTGATAGTAGTACAGGATGCCGCTTTGATCGGCCATCGCAGACCCGTTGGCCGCGATGTAGTCGCCCTCCCAGGTATGCGGATCGGGCGACAGGATTTTTCCTTCCTTGTGCCACGCGATGCCGTCGGCGGAAACAGCCAGTCCAGTGTGCCAGGTCTTGCCGTCAAAGCCCGAGTACAGATTGTAGTAAGCGTCGCCTTGCCGGATCACAGAAGGGTTCAAAACATCCACGGAATCCCAATCGCCGGGCCCTCCGCGAGTCAACACCGGTTCCGGCCGCGCGATCCAATGCCACTGAACGGAAGGCCCCCCAGATTGCACAGGAAGCGTAAACTCTCGATACCGTCCACAACCGGCGAGTGCGCAGCACACGAAAGCGATTGCCGCCTTCTGCCGCCTGCCTCCTGCCGCCTGCATCAGGTCGCGAGCCGGATCTTCAACCCCGCGCCCTGTCCCGGTCTCGAATCCAGCGTCAGATCGCCGCCCAGCGTGCGCACCCGGCGCTTGATGCTCATCGGACCCAGGCGCAATAGCTCCAACTCGTCCAGCGAGTATTTGCCGCTGAAGGGAAAACCGCTGCCGTTGTCTTCAACGGTGATCTCCAGAGCCTTGTCGGATTTCGTGATGCTCACGGCCACGCGCGTGGCAGAGGAATGTTTCTGCACGTTGTACAAAGCCTCGCGAACGATTTGCAGCAGCTCCAGCGAGACTTCAGGCTCCGAGGGTTCCAGGAATTCCGCGCTCACAAAGCTCGAAGGAATGCCGCTGTCTTTTTGGAACTGCTCCACCACCCGCCGCAGCGTGGCATTCAAGCTGCCTTCCACGTCCACCGGCCGCATACTCCGCACGAAGGAGCGCAATTCGTTCACCTGGTTCTTGCACAGCTCCTGCAATTGGAGCAGCTCTTCGGTGGCGGAGCCCACATCGCGCAGCAGCAACTTGCGAATAATCTCCAGCCGCATCTGGAAGCTGATGAAACTCTGCAGCGGGCCGTCGTGAAAATCCGCCGCGATTCTCTGCCGTTCCGTTTCGCGCGCCTTTTCGGCATCATAACGATACAGCACGGTCTGGCGGGAAGCATTCGAAAGCCGCTCTTCCAGATACTCGCGCTGGATGGCCACCACGCATCCCAGAATTCCTGCTGAAATCAAGCCAGGCCGCAAAACCTCGGCGTGTAACGACGGCACCACGTACGCCAGGATGATGGCGCCCGCCGCAACCACCACGGCTTTCCACCAGGTGTGCAGCATCACCGCTACAATCAAAACATAAGCGTAGAAAACCGAGCTGACCCAATAGCTGTACGATGCGTTGCTGGTGGCCGACAGGAAAAAGAAGACGAAATCTACAATCAGAGCCAGCGTAGGATACCCGGAATCCTCCAGGCTCCTCCAAAACAGCGCGACACAGGCATAAATCGTGTATCCGGCAAAGAGAATCGCGCTATCGGTCCAGGCGAAGCTGTAGGAGATGAGCTGTATGGTAAGGCAGCTCATGCCGAGCAGGATTCGTATCAGACTCAGGAGCCGTCGCCAGGAAGTTGGGAGCATGGCCTTGAACAGCTAGGGTTCGACGTACAGCCGTACCCGATTGCTCTGCTGTCCCTCCGCCTCCAACACCAACTCCGCGGGACCCGCGTTCACCACTTGCGGAAGTTGTATTTCGATGAGGTAAAAACCGACGTAGCCGGGCGCGAGCGTCGCCTGAGTAACCTCCAGCGGTATGCCATCCAGATTGGCTTTCACGGTGGCCATCACGCGCGGCGGATCCTGCAGCGGAGCGGCCATTCCAGTGGGCCAGTCTGGCTGCACTTGCCCGAAACCGGTAGCCAGAACTTGTACGCGAGTGTTGGCGCGCGCGGGTTTATTTGCGTCCAGCAGAACGCCCGTCTCGGCATCCAGAATCAGCGGTGTTCCTTCCGGATCGACGAAAATCGCGGGAGAGACTTTTTGAAGCGGCAGACCCACGGTTAATCGTCCACTAGCCGCTTCAAGCGCGAGAGACACCGTGGTTCCCTTGGCCTCGAACGGCACTTGGATTTGCGAAGCGCTGTCGGATGCGGCCAGCACCGGCACCACCGTGCTGTCGCTATGGGCTGATTCTACTTTTGTTCCGATTACGCTGAGCAGCGCGCCTGGCGCGGCCGGCCGGGAACTATAATCCGCGGCGCTTACTACCCGCGCATCGCGGAAACGATGCGGTGCGATGGCCGCATAAACACCATAGCCATCCAAGGCGACATACAACTGGTTGGCGCCCGCATCCAACTTCACGTCCGTCGCAGGAACAGAGGGCAGGTTCTCGCTGAGCGGCGTCCACAAGGTGGGACGCCCAGCGGATCCGAGATCAGTCATGGAGAAAAATACACCGGCGTCCGTTGCCACGTACATTGCTCCACTCGCGCGATCCGCAGTTACTCCATGCGCGACTGCCGACGCGGGAAGGTTCGAGGTTACATCGTCCCAGTAAATGCCGCCATTCATGGTTCGCAGAACATAGGCGGGCTTGCTTTGCTCAGGCGCCGCACCGGGCCGCGCGCCCAACACGGCCACAGCAATCCGAGGATCGTTCGAATCCACCCAGATGGCCGCGACAGCACCCACCGTGGCCGGGTCGGCCAGTTTGAACTGCTGTGGCCATGACGCGCCGCCGTCCGGCGATACTGCTAGCTTTCCTTCGGAATCTCCCGCATAAATAAAATCTCTAGCGGTCGCGATGGCAGTGGTGGATCGCTTCAATTCCTGCGATAGCGCGCTCTTCATCGCCGTTTCTCGCTTCACGGGAGTGGCGTCCACCAGTTTCCAGGCCGTCTTCTCCCCGGGCGCCCATTCCACTTCTGCTCCGCCGCCGGCTAACCCCAATTGAACTCCGTGCGATCCGCTGGGAACACTCACCAAGCGGCCAGTGGGCAAGTTGGGCAACGATTGATTGAGCCCAGTCCAGGACAACCCGCCATCTACGGAACGCCACACGCCGCTCGCGGCCGCTACAACCACTTCGTCCGGATCGTTTGGGCGTGCCACTACGTCTGAAAGTTCACCACCAAGAATGGAGGCTTCTTTGTACGCTGTTAGGTTCGACCACGAAAGTCCGCCGTCGTCGGACCTGTACGCATTCTGGCCAACACCATATAACCTGCTAGAGCCGGATACTTGAGCGGAGGCTCTCAGCGTGGGCTCAGGCAAACTGGGCGTCGGCGGATTCTCACGGCTGGGCGGCGAGATCTTTGCGTCTGAGACTCGCTGCCATTGATCAAAAGTCGAGGTTTCAAAGATCCGGCCGGATACCGTCCGTGCATACAAAACGGACCCATCGCTTGAATACCAGACTCGATCCACTGGGCCGGTGGCAACGGAAGGAAGGGGCAGATCGATGGCCGCGTTCCCGATATGCCGCCAATCCAGACCAGTATTTTGGGCCCAGGCGTACCATCCCGGCGCCGCCAGAAGCATTGTGGCGGCAATCAGTCGTGCTGTGGCCCTGGGACACATAGGACGAGTCTATTGTAACCTGTTTAACCGGCCCTCACCTTGGAAGAGGCTGAATCTACACATTAATTTCACGAAATTCATGAACGGGTACCTTCTTGCTACGCACTTTTGATGGTAAACTGTTCTGTAAGGTTCGGGAGCAACATAGTACTATAGACTGGCATCGACCAGTCCGATGTATTTCTTTATGACCGGCAAGGGCACGCGCGGGTTGGGAATTGGGTTGCTGATAGCGGCCTCACTCGCAATTTGCCACGCCCAGATCCTCCCTAACTATCCGGAAGGGGCCGCCAAGGTTATCTCGTTGGTAGGACAGGTCTCTGTGCTGCGCGAGACCGTGCCTTGGGTGCTGAATGTTGGCGATTCCGTGCAAGCCCGGCAAGTCATTGTTACGGGTCCAGACGGGTACGCCGTGTTCCAGGTTTCCGATGGAAGCACTTTCCAGGTGTATCCCAACTCGAATGTAGTTTTCCGCAAGAATCCGCCCAACTGGGGGGATTTGCTGGATATGCTCGCGGGTAGGGTGAGAATACACATCCAGAAGATGGGTGAGAAACCCAATCCGAACCGGATTCTGACGCCGACAGCGGTAATTTCGGTCCGCGGGACCACCTTCGATGTCAGCGTCAACGATGAAGACGAAGCCACGCTAGTGGAAGTGGAAGAGGGCATCGTGGATGTCAATCATGCACTGATGCCGGGTGTGACCAAGACCCTGAATGCCGGCGAATCGCTGCATGTGTATAGGGACCAGCCGCTGGCGCAAAGCATTATGGATAAGGGCGCGCTCGCGCAACGAATTCTGCGTAGCTTGGCGGACGCAGCTTTCATGCTCACCAATCCTATGCGCGGCGTGTCGATCCCTGGTCTGGGCAAGAACCCCGGCGGCGGCCTGGGCCCTGGGACCGGACAACCTGGACCGCCGAAGCCTCCGCAAGCACCACCGCCGGTCGGCATACCTGGATCACCGGCATCTTCGCCACCACCAGTTCCTCCTCCTCCGCCGCCTGGACACTAGCCTCAGCGTAGGGCAAGCCTCTGGCTTGCCTCGTGCCACACTCGCGTGTAGGGAACATCATTGATGAAGTTTGTACTCCGAACGTTTCTCCTCAGCGAGGGCCGCTCATCTGACACTGTGGAAAGTGAACCGATGCTTCGCGTCCCTGAAATCGAGAAGCTCGTCCCTGCGTTCGTGAGCTGCGAGCCAACGCTGGCCAGCGGGATCGGCCGTAACGAGTTCATATGCCGTTTCCTCGATCCACAGCCGCTTCCCCTCTTTTCGCACGTACTCAAGATTCGCGTCGAGCTGCGCCACGTTTAATTTCTCAAGGCCAATCCACGCTACTTGTTCGTTGAAGTAGCTTATGATCCAAAGATCCGGGTGAAATCGTCGAAACAGAATTCGAGTACCGCCAGGCCATTTCCCGCCCTGGGCGAGTGCAAATCGCAAGGGGACGTTGTACTCCGAGCGCGACTGCGGGTAGACGACGAACGAAAAATTCCAAAAAAGTAACACGGCGGCGAATGCCCAGAGCGCGTCCCGAGTTCGCGCGGTGGGTCTGAACATTCCGACCACAACCATGACCAACGGAGGTAAATAAAACAGCCGGTAAAACGTGTTAGTCGGCATCCAGAAGAATAGAAATGCGATATAGATCGCTGCCCAGAGAGCCGCATACAGCGGCAACCGCGGGAGTCGGGATGCGGCCGCCTCCCGTGTTGCGCGCCACACGCAAACTGCGAAGACGATGGCGGCCAAAACCAGGAATGTGCGAGTGGCGAGCGCGAGTGGATCACCGACGAAATCACCTAGCCTTCCGCCAAACAGCAGTCTGGCTGTTCCCCTCGCGGTTAAGATGGCGTTGGTTCCCAAGGCGAACGAGAACCCCGAATCGCTGGAGTGCGAGGTTATCCATCGGAGCAGTCCCCCTTTGGCCATACCCTCCCTTAAAGCGGCCCGATAGGCGACAACATAAGCGAGCATGACAGGCAAGCAGGCTGTCGTCAGGTAAGCTGCCATCGATCTGCGATTCTTCCTCAACCGAAACAGAGCAACCGGAAGAAATAAGATCGCGAGCTCATGGAACAGCATGGCGCCAGCGTGTGCGAGCCCTGAAGCTACGGCAGGCCGGCGGCGCTGGAGAAGAAAGTGGGCACACAGCAGAAGGGTGATCGAAGGGACATAAGCGTTGGCGTCGGTCGCAAACTTCCACCACGTTGCTGAGAATGCAAATAGAAATACTCCGGCGAGCGCTAGGCCTGCTGGCGTGTCCCGCCGGCGAAGGGATCTGTACAGGAGGATCACGCATAAACCAGCCAAGACACCGTTGGCTGCCTGCAGGACAAAAAGGGCCCGGGTATGAATTCCGAAGGCCTCGACAATCCAGAACAACCAAGCTCCCCACGGCGCGTAGAGAAGATGGCTGGGGTGAACCAAAGACCCAAAAGGAAAATGCTTCTCGATATTTACGGCAAAAGCGACGCCGTCCCAATAAAAATTGCGGGTGGGAACGGCGACGTAGAGGATCAGGGGCAACGCCAGCAGCGCGCCGCGCGCAGCTCGCCCCAACGGGCTCCCTGGCGTGTATCCGTGTTCGGGCACACTGGAAGTGTAACGGATGATGCGCCAGGATACGATGCAGTTCCTTGTGCCACACTAGCGTGTAGGGAACATCATTGATGAAGTCTGCTCTCTTACCGTTTCTACTTCTCACAGCCTCCATCGCATTCGGCCAATCCGCACCGCCCAGCGGCGTCAGCTCGGAATGGGACATTCGCAAGCTGCTCGACAGCCTCGACGTGGAAGCGCAGCACCTGAAGCCCATCATCGACCAGGTCAAGCCCGAAAGCTGGGCCGCCAAAGGCGCATCCAGTACCTATATCGCGCAGTGGAAGGCCGCGCAGGCGGAGTTGCGATATCTGCTGTCTTCGAGTGAGGCGCTTTCCCGGCAGCCCGAAAAACTCACGTCCGCTCTGGATACCTATTTCCGCATGCAGGCCATGGAATCCACAGTGAGTTCGGTTGTCGAAGGCGTCCGCAAGTACCAGAATCCTGCACTGGCGAATCTGATGCAGAGCGCGCTAGGGGAAAACAACGCGAATCGGGACCGGCTGCGCCAGTACGTCCAGGATCTCGCAGCGCAGAAGGAGCAGGAATTGCAGGTGGCCGATCGCGAGGCACAGCGCTGCCGCGACTCGCTGGTCCGCCAGCCTGCGGCCAAAAAGGCGGTGCAGAAATGATCGCAGCTGCCGGTACGGCCATTCTCACCTGCAGCATCTGCGGCGAGCCATCCCACGACATCTGCGTCTACTGCACCAAGGACGCCTGCGCGAATCACCGCTGCGATCGTTGCAAACGCTGTAGCGACTGCTGCGAGTGCGATGTGCCCCTGTCGGCCGAAGAAGCCCCCATTGAGCCGCCCGCCGAGGCCCCTGTGGAGACGCCCGCCGAGACGCCCGCTGTGCCGGAAGTCTCAGTCTTCGCGCCGGAGCCGGAGCAATTGCAGCTAACAGAAGAAGCCCCGCCGAGCGAAGAACTCCTGCCGTAGCGTTCTCGAATGGCCACCCGCTGCCCCCTGGTCCATGGACATCGCGGCGCCCGCGCGGTGCGTCCTGAGAATACGATTCCCGCTTTTGAATACGCCATCGAAGCCGGTGCCGACGCGGTGGAAATGGACGTCGCCGTCACCAAAGACAACGTGCTGGTGATCTCGCACGATCCGCACATCAATCCTGAAATCTGCCAAGGGCCGCATCCCGGTGTTGCCATCCGGCAACTCACGTTAGCCGAATTGCGCGAATACGATTGCGGCTCTTTGAAGAATCCCCGCTTCCCCAAACAGCAGCCGGTACCAGGCGCTCGCATCCCCACGCTCGATGAAGTTCTCGGACTCTCGGCGGAAAACAACGTTCAGTTCAACATCGAAATCAAAAGCTTTCCCGATCATCCAGAACTGACGCCGCCACCGGATGTTTTCGCGATGATGGTCTTCGATGTTATCCGCAAACACCAGCTCGAGTCGCGCTGTATCGTTCAGTCCTTCGATTTTCGGACGTTGCTCGAACTCCCGGGGATACGGATCGCCGCGCTATGGGAGGGCACCGTACGCCCGTTCGTCGACATCGCGCGTGAGGCCTCAGCCAGCATCATCGCACCCGACTTCAGGCTAGTCACGCCGGAACAGGTGAACGCCGCCCACGCCGCAAAACTCGAAGTGATACCATGGACGGCCAACACTCCCGAAGATTGGCGAATGTTGATCGATGCCGGCGTGGATGCCATAATCACCGACGATCCAGCAGCCCTGATCGCGTACCTGTAGCGCACGCTCTCAGCGTGCCGCGTTCACACTCATG
>PMUN01000141.1 GCA_003166875.1 Bryobacterales bacterium
GATACAGATCTAAGACTTCGCGGGATTTGGTTGCGAGAAGGATGTTATGTCATTTCTCGAAGCGATCTGGAACCGTACTTGAGGAGCTTCCGCGATGACGGCTTAATCGTGGAGGGCCACTTCTAGGGTCTTTTCTGCTTCGGACAGGGTTCACCCGGGATCACCAACGTCATTTCGCTCACGGCGCTGTCCACCATTTGCGCCGAAACCTTGGCATTTGATAACGCGCCTGTCTTCAATAAACAGAAGCTTTGCGCAGTAATCTCGTACGCAGTTCCTTTGAGCAAGTTGACTGTATGAACGCCGTCACTTTGGCGCAGCGGAAAGCCCGCGCGAGGACGCAGTGAGAGATAGGCGTCCGCATATGGCTTGCCGTCCTCACCCACGACATTTACTTGGATCTTGCGAGTCTCAGTCCCTCCGTGGACGTGAATATCGGCGGTAATAACGCCATCAGTCTCGGAGACCACCAGCCGCTTGGCCTGAGCCACATCAGGCACGTCTCCGAAAAACGTGCGACCGAAGGGCGCATCCGGATCTCTGTTGTCGTTCTCGTTGAAGACGAGAATGTAACTCCCAGCCGCGATGTGATCGAAAACGAACGGTTTGCTCCCCTGCTGTAGTTCGCGCCAAGCTGGAGAACCCCTTTGCTGTCCGTATAGCTCCTGCCGGTAGAGAGCTACCGAAGCAAGGTCCGCTGGCATTCCGGAGTCGCTGATGACATGACCGGTGATCCTGGCTTTGGGAAGCGCAGTGATCTCGTGCTCCAGGCACGCGCCGCCCGCAATTTCAAGCGGGGGAGCCGGACCGCTCAGAATTGTCTGAGCAAGTTCCAGCCCAGTGGGCAAGTCTGCTTCGATCCGGTACGTTCCTCGCGGGACGTCATAAAGCATATATCGACCTTCTGCATCAGTGATTGACTCGAGCGACCGGTCTCCTTCCCTGAGTCGAATCCGAATAGACGCGAGCCCCCGTTCGTACTCAGGGTTTCGCACGCTACGGTACGGCTCTTCCACTCGACGCAAGATTCCATAGATAGAAGGGAGTTTTTCTCCTCTTCGCTGCGCCCGCACCTGTTGGAGAAAAAGCGCGGCTTCGCTCGCAAGGCGATTTCCGGAACAAATGTTGGTTGACCATGTCCCGTCCTGCGTCTGATACGCGTAAATCAAGTATTGGATTCCCAACCGGAAATGGGCGCTGCAGTCAGCGCCTCCGCGTGTGGACACGATGTCAACCTTCGAGACTTCCTCAAGGCCAGCGATCAACTCGTCTACGTGAAAATGGTAATAAGCCAGGGGCGAAACGTCATCCGCACCTCTTTCGAGAACCCCGGCGTGCTCCGCGCTGGTCACTGTCCCAACAAAGCTTATCGAACCCTTGACGGGCGTACCCGCGAGGTTTCCACACGGGCCCGGCATTGAGACATGGGTACAACTGCACGCGATTAGCGAGTTTCCACCGAAAACCGCACCGAAAACGAACACCGCGAGAAATCGAATCACGCAACGCTCCTTGGTCTTGTAGCTCAATTTTACGCTCAATTCAAACCAATTGGACGCGTTGAACCTCGCAATCGCGCATGCCGAATTCCGTGAGCTACCCCCCGGGTTTTGCGGTTCAGAGATTTCTGTCGCCCTTGGTGTCCAGAAACGGCGTTAGAGGAAGTGTCGATTCCACTTGGTCGTATCACGCCCGTCTCGGAAGCTGAGCGCTAGCCTGGATAGCTGTTGCGAAATCCCCTTGCCACCAGCAAACGCCCAAGAAGTCTCATCCAAGGAAAATACGGCACGAAGCGGCAGGGGTCCGCCCCACTGGGGCAAATGTCTGGGAATATCTTGAGATCAGAACGCGTGAACGGAGTGGATGCCGTTGGCCTGCAACACAACCTGCATCTTTTCGAGGGCGGATTTGTGAATCTGGGAGACGCGGCTTTCGTTGATGCCCAGGATTCCGCCGATTTCTTTCATGGTCATTTCGTTGGTGTAGTACAGGAAGACCACTTTCTGGTAACGCTCCGGAAGGGTTTTCATGGCGACGCCCAGAACGGACCGCATTTGCTCGTGGGAGCACATGTTGTCGGGCTGGGTTTCGGGTTTGCTGGGGAAATCCGGGGCGGGCAGGTCATCATGTTCGGGGGCGCGGGAGGAAGCCGAGATCAAACCTACGCTGCGAAGGTCTACCATCATCTGACGCCAGCGCTCGACATCCACGCCCAGCTTCTGAGCGATCTCGGATTCAGTGGGCGTCCGCTGGAGGGTAGCTTGCAGCTCGCGTGTCGCAGCTTCTACCTGCTTGTGACGGCGCCGCAGATCCCGCGAGGCCCAATCGAGCTGGCGCAGGCTATCCAGGATGGCGCCCTTGATACGGTGCTTGGCGTAGCTGGAGAAGGCCACTTGCTTGTCGGGATTGAATTTGCTGGCTGCATCGAAAAGACCGAGAACACCAGCATGAACCAGATCGTCTAGATCGACGTGCACCGGCAGGTTCTCGTGCACTCGGATGGCGATGGCTTTCACCAGCGGAAGATGCTCGATGACAATGCGATCGCGTCTTGCAATCTTGGCTGCCTGGCTGGTTTGAGCGGTCTTGGCTTTCATTTGAATCTGCTTCCCTTTCCCTTTTCGACTAAGTGTCTTTCTCATCCCCGACGCTCTTGTAGGTGCAAGCCAGTCGCCAGTCCGCTGGCTTAGGGAGAATTGTGCAGGCGCGTTCAGACTTTTTCTCGAAACGCGTACAGGATCGTCCCCAGTCTCAATAGGATGGACCTCAGGTCCGGTTAGAGGAACCGCGTAATGCATCTCAAGTACTAAAGTGCTAATCGACGATGGAAATCTCGTAATGGAACCAATAGCCCATCTCGGCAATACCGAATCGGGATTCGTGTTTCAAAATGGAACACGACCGACTCGTGTTCCTTCTACACATATCGGCCGGAGTTGTGGAAGCGTGAGGTCCTAAGGCTTTCTCAGAGTGTGGAGGTAAGTTCTGGCCGCTAGGCACGCCAGAAATATCCAGACTACCAGCCGGAACTTTCCATCCAGAGTGAACGCGGCTGCGAGCGCGATTACACCGTAACAGGCTAGTGCGGTATACAACTTCGGGCCTGCCTTAGGTGCCTTGGGTTCAGGATGGTCATCAGGAGACAAGCTTACCTATTAGAGCTTATTCAACCCTTCGGTAAGCTCGATGTAAGTACCCCACGGATCCGTGAGAAACGCGAGCGAGAGTCCGAGCGAAGGTATGGTGCGGTAAGGTATGGTGCGGTAAGGAACGTCGAACTTCACCCCGGCTGCTTCAAGTTTCTTAGTGAAATCTTCCAGATTCCGCACTTCGAATCCAATGTGATCCAGGGCCCGACCCATAGTGGGAGCCTGAGCAGTCGGGGATGGAGTGAAGGTGAGATTTACGCCGGGAAGGTCGGCCGCTTCGAACTTGCCGCGTTTACCGGGAATAGCGCCGAACGTAGCGACGTACCAGTTCTTCATTGCATCCACGTCCGTCGCGTAGAAATGAATGTGGTGATTGATGGTGGTCTCGGAAATTGTGGTGTCTTCGGTCAGCTCCACGCGGATGCCGTCCGGGGCGAGAACCATGGCCTGAGGCGGATTGCGAATAACGATCGGGATGTGAGCGGATTCGAGCTTGGCCAGCGTTGCGGAGAGATCGCGAACCTTGAACCCGACATGATTGATAACCGAGCCTTCCGTTCCGCCGCCCCGGCCGGCCTGGTCCGTCTTATCCAGCATGATTAGAACGCCGGGCAGCTTGAACACCTGCATGCCGCCGAGCTTGGTTTCCTGAGCTGCCAGCGCGCCTACCCAGAACTTCTTCTGTGCCTCAGTATCTTTGGTGTATAGATGGACGTGGCCCATCGTTACCCCGGACGGATTGGGCGCGGCGAGTTGAGCATGTATTGCGACGGACAGACAGAACAGCAACATTGCAATTCTCATGTAGTTGCCCGAACTCACAGCGTACCGCAAAAGGTATAATCTTTTGGTACTCGATCCAGTTTTGGAACGGAGGCTGATATGGCGGAAGAGAATCCCAGCATTGCGAGCGGTATGGTTGGGATGTTCAATGCGTTCGTAGACCCGGCGGGCTTGGCGAAAGCGGTTAAGGCGAAGTTGTTCTGGCTATGGCCGCTGATCATCCTAAGCATTGTTTTCATCGTGGTTGGCTACCTCATGATGCCCTACACGTTGCAGTTGGGCGAGGTCAGGCTGGCTCAGCAGAACGTCCCACCAGAGCGGTTGGAAAATGCCAGGAACATGACGCGCACGATCACGCAGGTCTTCGTGTATCTGGTGCCGATTTTTCTCGTGCTGTTCACCATGCTGGGCGCCTGGCTAGTGGCCGTCACTGGTTCGATCGTAGGCCTGCGAGCGAAATTCCGCGACATCTTTTCTCTCATGATGGCCACTTCGCTGATCGCCGCGCTCCAATACATCGCGACTTATATCGTGCTTCGCACTAAGGGCGATGAGATTACATCGCAGGAGCAAATGACCCCGGCGTTTGGGTTGGACATCTTCATTCCGGCGCACGGCATTCTGCTGACCCTCTTGAACTTCTTTTCGATTTTCCAGATTTGGAGCCTGGTGATGCTGGCGTTGGCGCTAGCATCATTAAGCGGCTCGTCCAAGGGGAAGGCCTTCGCGGCCATCACGCCAGCGTGGCTGATCCCGCTGATCTTCCGGATTATTGGATCGATGTTCGGCGGCGGATCTAGCAACTAGCCGTTTCTCGTTTCTCGTTTCTCGTTGGGTGCTCTGAACGATGAACGAGAAACGAGAAACGTGTTTACTCTTCTTCGATCGGTTTCTTGTGCTTTGGCTTCTTTCGTAAGTTCTTTGGGATCATAATCTTAGGGGACGGCACTGTGCCCACGCGCTCCCGCGCCAGGGCTCGAATCTCCTTCTTCGCACTGTATTTCTTAGGTTTACGCAATCCCTTTTATCCTACAAACAGGTTACGATATATTATTGAATTCCTTGCGGGTTGCCCTTCTTCAGATTAATCCAACGGCCGGCGACATTGCCGGGAACGCATCACTCATTATTCGTGGCGCCCGGCAGGTTCAGGATGCAGGCGCTGATCTGGTAGTCACACCGGAACTGGCGCTGATGGGATATCTGCCGCGCGATCTTCTGATGAACCAGGGATTCGTGCGGCGCAGTTGCCAGGCGCTGCGCCAAATCGCTTCTGAGCTAGCGTCGGCGCCGCCGCTTCTGGTGGGAGTGGCCACGCCCAATCCGTCGGAAATGGGACGGCCGCTCTTCAATAGCGCTGTGCTGCTAAAGAATGGCGAAGTGGGGTCTGCGTTTCACAAAACCTTGCTGCCCACTTACGACGTGTTCGACGAAGACCGCTATTTCGAACCTGCGGCTGGTCCACAAATCCTGGAGCTGAACGGTTGGCGTTTGGGCATCAGCATCTGCGAAGACGTGTGGAACGACCGGGATTTCTGGCAGCGCCGCCGTTATCATCAGGATCCCATTGAGATGCTCGCGGAATCGGGCGCGCAGGCCATCGTGAATCTTTCGTCCTCGCCGTTCATCGTTGGCAAGCAAATCCTGCGGGAGCGCATGTTGAGCCACATGGCGCAGAAATATAGCCTGCCCGTAGCGTATGTGAACCAGGTGGGGGGAAACGACGACCTGATTTTCGACGGGCGAAGTTGCGTCTTCGATCGCGAAGGGCGCCTGGTGGCGCGCGCCAAAGGCTTCCGCGAGGACACCCTCATCGTGGATCTTGGTCTGGGAGATCAAGCACGGAGCTCGGGAACGGTGGCTGAAGACGACTTCGAAACGGAAGCCGAGATCTGGCACGCGCTGGTGCTGGGGGTTCGCGATTATGTATCGAAGACCCGATTCTCGAAGGTCCTGCTGGGGCTATCGGGCGGCATCGATTCAGCGCTGACGGCAGCCATCGCGGCGGAAGCCGTGGGTCCCGAGAATGTGCTGGGCGTACTGATGCCCTCGCGCTATTCGAGCGGCGGCAGCGTGGACGATTCCGTGGAGCTGGCGCGCAACCTCGGCATCCANNATCCAGTCGCGCATTCGCGGCAATCTGCTGATGGCGCTCTCCAACAAATTTGGCTCGCTGCTTCTTACCACCGGCAACAAGTCGGAGATCTCGGTGGGATACTGCACCCTCTACGGCGATATGAACGGTGGCTTGGCGGTAATCGCGGACCTGCCGAAGATGATGGTCTACCGGGTTTCGCGTTGGCGTAATCGGATCAAGGCCAATATCCCTGAGGCGATTCTCACCAAGGCGCCTTCGGCAGAGTTACGCCCCGATCAAACCGACCAGGACAGCTTGCCCCCGTACGATCTGTTGGATCAGATTCTGGAGCTGCACATCGAACAGTGCCAGTCGGCTGAAGATATCATTGCAGGTGGCTACGACGAAGACACTGTCCGCCGGGTGCTGCGGCTGGTGCGAATGGCGGAATTCAAAAGAAAGCAGGCCGCGCCGGTACTCAAGGTCACTTCGCGCGCTTTCGGGACCGGATGGCGCATGCCAATTGTTAGACAGGAATAAATACTCATGAATATTTCAATTATCGGATTAGGGAAGTTGGGATCGCCCATGCAGGCCGTGATGGCGCATAAGGGTCACAAAGTGGTGGGCGTGGATCTGAATCCTCAGACGGTGGCAGCCATCAACAGCGGCAGGGCTGCGGTGAAAGAGCCGCACCTGCAGGAAATGATCGACGGGAGCCGCGAGCGGATCTCGGCCACGCATAGTTATGAAGAGGCCGTCCTGGCCACCGATGTCACCATGATCATGGTTCCGACGCCTTCTGGGCCGGACGGGCGATTCTTGATGACTTACGTGATGAGCGCCGCCGAACAGATCGGCGCGGCGCTACGCAAGAAGGCGCAATGGCATTTGGTGGTACTTTCCAGCACCGTTATGCCGGGATCTACTGGTGGCACACTCCTGCCTGCCTTGGAGGAGTTTACTGGAAAGAAGTGCGGTCAGGGTTTTGGCCTCTGCTACAATCCCGAGTTCATCGCGCTGGGAAACGTGGTGCACGACATGCTGAATCCCGACATGATCCTGATCGGAGAGTCGGATGAGCGGTCCGGCGCCATTCTGGAGAAGTTTTACCAGGGCGTTTGCGAGAGCAATCCGCGCATTAAGCGCATGAACTTCGTGAACGCGGAGTTGACCAAGCTGTCGGTGAATACTTTCGTTACCACCAGAATCTCCTACGCCAATATGCTGGCGCAGGTTTGTGAAACGATACCCGGCGCCGACGTGGATGTGGTGACTTCGGCCATCGGCTGCGACACACGTATCGGCCAGAAGTATTTGAAAGGCGCGCTAGGGTACGGCGGTCCATGCTTCCCTCGCGACAACGTGGCTTTTTCCGCGCTGGCGCGCACCAACGGAGCGCCCGCGCTGCTGGCGGAGGCCACCGATCAACTCAATCGCCGGCAAGTGCCGCGGCTAGGCGCGATGATACTTGCGAAACTGCCGGAAGGCGGCACGGCGGGAGTTTTGGGGCTGTCCTACAAACCCGATACCGGCGTGATCGAGGAATCGCAAGGCGTCGCGCTGGCCAAGTATCTGCTGCAGGCCGGCGCGCGGGTTGTGGTCTATGATCCCGATGCAATGGAGAATGCTCGCGAGCAACTGCAGGGCCGGGTGACTTTCGCTTCTGGTCCCGCGGAATGTGCCCGCCAGTCCGACGTTCTGGCAATCACCACTCCTTGGCCGGAGTTCAAGAAGTTAACACCGCAGGACTTCAAGCGGGCGGCCGGCAAAGCGGTCGTGCTGGACTGCTGGCGCGTTCTTCCGCGCGACAAGTTCGAGGGCGTGGTGGAGTATCTGACGTTGGGCTACGGGCCGGTTCCGAAAGCTGATATGGCGCTGGCGGCGGAGGGAGACTGAACACTCTATACTCGGAATTACCAGCCTTGAGCGCACCGACCACCGCCGGCCACCAGGGTGTTTGCATCCTGCTTCCCGTCCTTAATGAGCGGGCCAACATCGCTGAACTGCTGGATCGCATCGAGCAATTTCTGAACGGCGTGCCACATACCGTCTGCGTTGTCGACGATGGCAGCAAAGATGGAACGGTGGAATACCTGGTAACTCGCCTGGAGCGGTTCGGAAGCAACCTTCACCTAATTCGGAGGTTGAAAACCACGCGAGGTTCCGTACGAGGCAGCGCTTTGCATCACTCACTGCTGTGGGGACTAGCCAACACCACCCACAGTATTTTTGTGGAGATGGACGGCGATTTGTCGCATCGCCCGGAAGAGCTCTTTGAAGGTTCCAGCCGAATAATGCGGGGCGAGTGCGATGTGGCAATTGCATCGAAATATGTGCCGGGAAGCCAGGTAACAAACCGTCCTTGGGGTCGGCTAATGGTGAGCCGGGTGTGCAGTTTCGCCGTCGGCGCCGTAATCAGCCCGCGCATACATGACTACAGTAACGGGTACCGTTTCTATTCAAGGGGCACGGCGGAAATGATCGCTGAGCACGAAATCCGTTATGCCAGTCCCATCTACCTTACTGAAGTTCTGGCGCTATGGCTTCGCCAGGGGCTCCGCATCGTGGAGTTCCAAACCACGTACGTGGGCCGCAATGAAGGCGTGTCAAAACTTCGTTTCATCGATCTATTCAAAGCCGTTCTGGCCATTTTTGAGATAAGCCTTCGATATCACGTCACTGGATTCAAGCACGTTTGCCGACCCCTCCCTACTCCTACTGCCAGCGCAGCCACTGCGGCCATTTCAGGGAAGACCGCCCGCCCCAGGCGGTAACCGGCCTCCGGTTGCCTCCAGTCCGGTGTATACTCTGATGTAACAGGAACAACTTAATGAGCACATGTTTAACCCGCGGGGGCGCAGGAGGAGTGTGCGCGCTCTAATTACCGGCTCCGGCGGCCTAGCCGGTTCTGAGTGTGTTCGTTTGCTTTCCGAACACGATTGGGACGTGACAGGTATCGATAACGACATGCGCCAGGAGTTCTTTGGCCCTCAAGGAACAACTGCGGCGGTAGTGGAGGAACTGAAGATAGCGTTTCCAAAGTACCGTCACCTACGGCTCGATATTCGAGACCGCCAGGGTATTCGTGACCTATTCGACGCAGAACGGCCGGATTTTGTCATCCACGCCGCCGCCCAGCCTTCCCACGACAAGGCAGCTCGCATTCCTTACGATGATTTCGATGTGAATGCGGTTGGAACCATAAACATGCTGGTAGCTGCCCGGGATTTTTGTCCGGAATCCCCCTTTTGTTTTACCAGCACCAACAAAGTTTATGGAGATCGCCCCAACTCCCTGCCTTTGATTGAGCAAGAAAAGCGCTACGACTACGGCGGCGGTCTGGATGGAATCGACGAATCAATGTCCATCGACCGCTCCCTTCACTCCATCTTCGGGGCATCCAAAATTGCGGCGGATGTCATGTGCCAGGAATTTGGCCGGTATTTCCATATGCCCGTCGGAGTATTTCGCTGCGGCTGTCTCACCGGACCTCAACAGGCTGCGGTGGAACTGCATGGCTATCTTGCCTACATCATCATTTGCGCGGTTACTGGCCGTCCGTATAACATCTATGGCTTCAAAGGAAAGCAGGTACGCGACCAGATTCATTGCCGCGACGTTGCGCGCCTATTCTTGGAATTCTACCAGCACCCCAGAGTTGCCGAAGTCTACAACCTGGGGGGTGGCCGATCGAACAGTTTGTCAATTTTGGAAACCATCGACCTGCTTGCCGGCATGGGATTCGCTCTGCAGTATCAGCACCAAGCTGCGAACCGCATCGGCGACCATATCTGCTATATATCCGATTTACGCAAGGTGCAGTCGCATTTCCCCAACTGGCAAATCGAATACGACTTGCCGAAGATTGTCAATGAGATCCTGGAGCGTCATCTTCGGGACGCGCGCGGCCATCGAGGGCCGGATCAATTCAAAACTCGTATTGCAATGCAAATGGGCCGGAGCGGGGGCGATTGATGTCGATCGAGCGAAATCTTCGGGAAATGGAGCTGCAACGGGAGAAGTACTGGCTCCGATACCCGCACACCTCCCCACTGAAACTGCGCTGGCGTGCCATCGCGGTCCGGCACTGCTTCCATGTCCTTCCGGGTGAGTCGATCCTGGAATTGGGCGCCGGAAGCGGGCTGTGGACAGAACATTTGACGGAAGTCTTGCGCGGAGAAAATCCGATTACAGCCGCAGTGTTGAATGCCTGCCTTGCGGATCAGGCCCTGGAAAAGCATCTGCCGAACGTGACCGTGGCGCGGCTCCAGGATTTCGGTTCCGATCTCCCGGAGGGTTCCTTCGACTATATCGTCGGCACCGCGATTCTGTCACACAACCGGTATGAACAGAACCTGCGAGCCCTGCACAGATTTCTGAAGCCCGGCGGGCAAATCCTCTTCTTTGAGGCCAATCACTGGAATCCCCAGGTCTTTGCAAAAAACGTGATCCCGGGCGTCGGCAAATGGGCGGGCCAACCGGATTGCCAAATTGCGATGAAGAAGTACAAACTAATGCAAGCCGCGTCCCGGCAAGGCTTTACTCAGATTGAGATCACGCCCTTCGACATTGTCCATCCCCGGATCCCGCGGGCCCTGATTCATGCCTCTCAGTCCTTGTCATACGTGGTGGAGCATGCTCCAGGAATCAAAGAGCTTTGCGGGACGTTATATATCTGGGCAAAGAAGCCCGGAGGTCCAGAAAGACGTTCCGGCGTCAACTTGGCCGCCCGCCCGGAATTGTTTGGGTCCACTTCCGTGGTGGTGCCTTGCCACAACGAAGAGATGAACGTCCCTCGTCTGGTCGAAGGATTGCTCGGCCTTTACGGGCCTTATATTCACGAGATCGTCATCGTCAACGACAACAGCACGGATCGCACTGCAGTCGTCACCCGGGAGATCATGACCAAGGAGCCTCGCATCCGGCTGTTAGACCGCGAGCCACCCAACGGCGTGGGTAGAGCTTTGCGAGATGGATTCTCCGCCGCGACCGGCCGCTACATTCTCGCGATGGACTGCGATTTTCTGTATATCCTACCCGAATTGAGAGACCTTTTCGACTCGATTGCGCGGGGAAAGGATGGCGCAATGGGCAGCCGTTTCTCTTATGAGTCGATACTGGTCAATTATCCGTTTCCCAAGATTCTGTGCAATCGTTTATTCCATCTGCTAGTCAATCTGTTGTGCCGTTTGCATGTGCGAGACCTTTCCAATAATTTAAAGCTCTTTCGGGCTGAGATCTTGAGGAATCTGAACATCGACCAACCGGGTTTCGCCGCCAACGCCGAAACCGGGCTCAAACCACTCTTGGCCGGCTACGATATCGAAGAAGTCCCCATCTCCTGGATCAACCGCAGTATCGACATGGGATCTTCGAGTTTCAAGGTACTTAAAGTAGCTCCCGGCTATCTCCTGGCATTGCTGAACGTTCTGCGACGAAAGCGCATTTCGCGCAGCGAAGCCGCTCTACCGAAACACCAGCCGGTCGGCGAGAGGCGCTGACCGAAAGTGATTCCGGGCATGGAGCGTCTTGATGCGGCTGTGGCTGCAGCGACAGAATGCCCGGTTTGCGGAAGCTCGCACACCAAACTGTACCTGGACGGCGCTCCTCCAGCGCTGGACAACGCTGCCTTCGGTTCTTCGCGCACCGAACTCTCATTTGGACGGATTCTGCGGTGTCGTGATTGTGGTTTCGGTTTTGCTGAGACCAGGCCTGCCGAAGACCAGTTGAAACGGCTCTATCGCCAGATGGATGTGGCGGTGTATGAATCGGAAGTCCAGGGCCGGACTCGGACTGCCCGGCGGCATAGGAAAATCCTTCAACGGTACGTATCTAAGCCAGGCCGGATTTTGGATGTCGGCTGTGCATCCGGGAGGTTCCTGTCGGAGTGCGCCAGCGCTGGGTGGACAGTGACCGGTCTAGAGCCGTCCCGCATTCTTTGCCAAGAGGCGCAGCGGTTGCTCGGAGGCGGGGCGCCGATTTTTCCGATTACTCTGCAGGAAGCGGATTTCCCTGAGTCCAGTTTCAACGCCGTGACGATGTGGGATGTATTGGAACATGTTCCGTGCCCCCGCGAGTTTTTGCGGCAGGCCCTGTGCTTGCTCAAACCGGGCGGCTTGCTCTTCGTCAACGTCCCCAATCTTGATAGCCTCCAGGCTCGCTGTATGCGTCGCCGGTGGCCGTTGTTCCTGCCGGAGCACCTGAATTACTTCACGCGGGAAAGCCTGGCGCGTTGCTGCACGCAATCGGGAGTCCGCTTGATTGCGCTTGGCAGCCGACCGGTAAGTTTCTCGATAGGCTATATCGTGCATCGAGCTGGGCAACATGTGCCGCTACTACGCCCGCTCGGACGGATCGCCGCGCGCCTTTCGATCGCGGATGCGGTGGTACCGGTTTGGATGGGAGAGCTCTATGCCGTGTGGAACAAAACGAACGCGTCTGGCCGATCTCAGGACGCCCTAGTTGTGGAAGGTATTTAATTCGTGAATCGAGTGGCGACATCCTTTCGATCCGTGTTGATCCGCATCGACGCTTCCTTGGAGCCGAAGCCCGCCGCACCAGAACACTGGGCCCAAGTAACTGTCGTTTCGTTCGCTTGCTTCATCGCGCTGCTCGTGCTGCTTCTTGCTTTCTTCACGGACCGCAACGGGGACGTGGATGAACTTGCGATGTACAACCCGGCCTACATGCTGGCACATCTCGGCGAATTAACCTTTCCAAGCTATCCGCACCACGCCTACTTTGCCGACCCGGTCATCGTTCATCCGCCGGTCCACCTTGGCCTGATCGGCTTGCTGGGCCGGCTCGGATTCACTTGGTATTACGCGGAAGCTACGCCCACCGCTGTGCTGTTTCTCCTCTCCATTATCGTGATCGTTCGCGCTCTCTTTCCGCCGCCGGTAAAACTCGGCCTGTTGTTTTCGATTGGTTTCCTAACGCTCACCGGCGGGACGTGTGGGCTGACCTTCGGCACGCGCCCGGAGGGCGCCTTGCAAGCAGCCTGGTTCCTCGGGTTGCTGCTGTTGGAATCGGGCCGGCTCGACAATTGGAACCGGTCCAAGCTTTTCCTTGGCGCTCTCATGATGACCTGGGCCTCCGCCATCCACTACTACGCCGCGCTGGCGTTCATTGGCGTATCCGTTTATTTGGTGTGGGCGATCCGCAGCCTGGGTTGGAAAGATGCTAAGTCACGTGTTGTGGCGCTCTGCTCTGGCGGCTGTCTTTTCGGCATTCCATATGTGGGATTGTACCTGTTGCCGCACTTCAAGCAGATCTCAATGACCATCCAAGCGGTCCAAGGCGGTGGAGGCTCTACAGCGTCGCTGCTCACGCATCTCAAACTATATCGGCAATTCTCTCAAACGGACTATCTGCCCGCAATCATTAGGAAACCTTTTGGGCTTGGAATCCCTTTCGTAATTTTCTCGACCTGCGTTCTGTCGCTCATACGATCCACGCGCGGCTTAGCACTTGCCGCGCTACCCTTGCAGCTGTTCGTCCTCTTCTTCGCGTCTCACAAGTGGCCAGTCTACCTGATCCACGAAATCGCGATGTTCACCGCGGCGATGGCGGCCGGCGCGCTGGTACTGGGCGATCATTTTTGGCGCCGTGTCCGAGCCCCGAGGTTCCAAAGCATATTCTTGCCGGCTGCCGCCCTGCTTCTCTTTCTGTACCTGATCTCAGGCAATCCATCGCTCGGCGCGGCGATGGTGTCAACGGAACCACACGTCCATGAGGGCGATGTGGCACGAGCCGCGTCGCGTATCATCTTGGGTCCACAAGCTCGTGTGGCCGGCCGGTATGCGGCTTGGTACTCATCCGGGGCCGCCTATTGGTGGGACATCGAGCACGAAATGCTCGGACCCATGCCGTATGCCCCCGCTAAGTTTTTCGCCAATTTCGACGCGGTTGTTGAGTACCCTCACATGAGCGAGGTCTCTAACCATGGCACTATCAGCTCCTGGTACGCCCAGGGCGACCTCAAACTCCGCGGGTTCTATTTTGGCGAGACTAATGCACAGCTCCAGATGGTGCTGTTGAGCCCTCGCCCGGTGGCGCAAGTGGTCGGGTATGCCGCCCGGAACAGTCAAGTTTACCGATTCGAGGAACATGCCGAAGGGGACTTTCAGGTGCTATCAGCGGCTTGTCCCATGTCTGCGATGCTCGCCTACGAGAACTGGGTGCGACGTTGGCCTGATACCTTTCTATCCGTGCTGCTTCTTCCACCGGCGGCATCGGGCAATCCCGCGACGATGATCACAGTCTTGACGCCTAATCGCGCTCCGGAGCCGGCCGGTTGGATCGCACGATCCTGCCGGGAAATCTCGAAGCTCACCGGCTCCTTGCTGCTCGCTGATCGAAAACAACTCGTCGATACGCTGCGGCGGGAAGACAGGCCCATCCAGTTTTACCTCAATCTGGACCAAATGCCGGGATACGTCGGCGTCGGTTTGCCGCCCGAAATGACGCCTCCGCAGGACGGTATACGCTTGAATCAGGTCCTCCGATTCTCCGACATCCAAACGCCCCGCGGAACCCCCCTCGGCGGCATGCCCCCGTTCGCCGTGGTCACCGGCCCCTTGCTCGGCGACTTTGGCGCGGACATTCCGGTGGCCCACGGCGAGTTAGTTAGCACCCCTTGCTGGGTTCAACTGCGGATTAGAGTGACTTCCGGGCGAATCGCCTTCGGAACTTTTAACGCCCACAGCGGAATCTTCTACCATCGTACGGGTGCATCGATTTTGAAAAGCAGCGAGCCAGTCGACGTGGCGTTGAAGCTACCCGATCTCCGCGGCGCCACCCACGTCGTCATCTTCAATGACGGTCAACTTCCCGGACAAGTGGACGTTCTCGATGGCGCCGTTTTCGTAACTCCGCAAGAGTGGGAGCGCAACAAGGCCGTACTCTCAGCGCTCCGGTAATGCAGTCATTCCAGGTAGGATCGGAAACCTGCCATGGCCAGTACACGGAAGCAATGGCTTACAATCGGAGTTGCTGTCCATTCACGCGATGTGCCGCGAGGAGGCGTAGCATTGCAGCATCATGAAGTTTTTTCCCGTTTCAGGCCCTTTCGAGGTGAAGTCCCCACGGATTATGGCATTGATTTCCTGGGAACGAAGACTCATCGGGATTTTTTGGCCGGGATGTACACCTACCCGGCGGGCACGATGCTTGAAACTTGCTATCCCACGGTCAATGAGGAGTATCTTGAGTGGATCGATGTGCTGGAATCGGTGGTAACCGCCCGTGAACCCTATATTATGCTCGATCTTGGAGCGGGTTTCGGACGTTGGTCGGTTCGCGCAGCGTGCGCCCTCAAGCAGTACAACCACCAACTCCCTTACACGCTGATCGCCGTCGAAGCTGAGCCGGTTGTTTTCGGATGGATGGGCCGGCATTTCCAAGACAACGAAATTGATGCCACTAAGCACCGCTTGATGCACGCTGCCATAAGCAACGCGCCCGGGGATGTACTGTTTTACATCGGTGGACCGCGCGGCGGCCCGTGGGATCGCAAGCCGGACGACTGGTATGGACAGTTTCTTGCCAAGGACTACGACGTAACAGGCGAGTACGAGATCGATGGCGAATACAGCGGCCTCCCAGTCCGGCTCCACAAGAGCGGCTGGCGATCGATCAATGTCCCTGGCGTAACGCTCGGAGGCTTGCTGAAGGACCTGAACCGCGTGGATTTGATCGACATGGACATCGAGGGGCAAGAACTGCCCTCCGTCCGGTCTACCATTGAAGAACTGGATGCCAAGGTCAAACGCCTGCACATCGGGACACATGGAAAAGAGATCGAGGACGGACTCCGTCAATTGCTCTCGGCTCACGGCTGGCATTGTCTTCTCGATTACTCGCTTTTCTCCCAGAGTGAGACGCCTTGGGGACCGGTCGATTTTGAGAACGGTGTGCAGAGTTGGGTGAATCCGAGGCTATGAAATACACTGGCCTCTCGGGCCAGTTGCAAATCAGATTGTGAGCTTGAAAAAAACATATCCTACCCCCGCGATGCCGTCCGTCAAAGCATCAGCGAGTCCAGCCCCAGACCCGGTCCACCTCAAAGTGCTTTTTATCGTCTGTACGCTGCTGGTGTGCGTCATGGGCTGTCTCTATCTGGCGTTCTTAGATCGTGAACTGTCCTTCGATGAAGTGGGCCTTTACAATCCTCCATACATGTTTCAGCACTATGGCCGGATCACCTACCCGGTACATGCTCATTTCGACGACATGGTGATCCATCCGCCCACGCATTACCTTGTCATAGGCGCGCTCATGCGATTGGGCTTGTCACTTGCTCATGCGGCGGCGGCCGAACCAGTGGTCTTGCTGTGCACTGCCTATATCTTGCTGGCGTTTTCGCGCTTCCCGCTTTCGATTAAGTTCGGTCTGGTGTTCGGGACTTTTCTCGGAGCTCTTATCTGGAACGATCTGCTCACCGTTCGGCCAGATCTGAGTCTTGCACTGGCATGGACAGCGGGACTGATCGCTCTTGAATCGGCGCGGCTTTCCGATTGGTCGCCCTGGAGACTCGGTATCGGCAGCGTGCTGCTGGTCTATGCTTCGGCCGTTCACTATCCAGGGATTCTAGCCCAGGCCAGTATAGTGTTCTACGCCGTTTGGGCGGGCTTTGTATTGCCGTGGCGTCGCCTCCTCATTACGATCGGGGCTCTGATGGTAGGACCGTGCTTGATCGGGATTCCTTATCTCGTGCTTTTCGCCATGCCTTTTCGACAACAGATCATGGCAACCATTCTGGAGCATCAGGGTCAGGGCGGTGCTTTGGAAGCTCTGCACCATCATTTTGAGACTTATGACATATGGGCAAGCGCCTGGTCCAATCACGTCGAGCACCAACCGCTGGTTCAATCGCTGCTCTTGCCGTGGTGGTCTCTGCACGTCCCCTTAGCCCTGGTGGGACCACTTTTGTTGTTGGCGTTTCGCTCCACCAGGGGCCTATCCATCGCTGCGTTACCGCACCTGTTGTTTATCACGTTCGGCGCCCGGCACAAGCAGCCGGGATACACTGGCTATTTTGCGCCAGAAGCGATCTTATACCTCTCAGCCGTCGCGGCCCTCTTCTTTGCCGCCGTCTTCCACTTGGCGTCACGCGTTCCGGGCCGCGTCCTGTCGGCTGCCATCGCAGTTGTTGCGGTGGCCGGTTTTACTGGGCTGGCGCTCAATGACAAGCCCAGCGTAGTGGCGCATGTGAAGTTTGCCCGAGATTTAAAAGACCTCGACGTAGGCCGCGCAGCCAGCCGCGCGATTCTAGGACCCTCGGCGCTAGTCGGAACCGCCGGCGCCGGCGTTTGGTATACCGCCGGAGCCGAGTATCTTTATCCAGGCGTGACATCGGATCTCTTGTATCCAAAGACAATCGCGGGAATCAAGCCAAAAGAATATTTTTCGCGATTCGATGCGTTGGTTCTGGACGCGGATCAGAGTTGGGCCACCTGGAACAAAGAGCGCGAGACCCTCACGTCTTTTTTCGCTTCCGCCGATCTCAATTTGAGGGGGTTTTGGTTTGGCAATCGCCGCGAGAAGCGAGACTCCGGGCTTTCGTGGTTGATGCTCGGCGTTAACCAGGAACCCGTTCGCGGATTTGCGAGCTATCTCGGGCGCACTTACCGCTTTGAATCGGATCCGCAAGGGGATTCTGTTCTGTTCTGTGCCGTGTGCCCCATTGGGGACCTGCAGAGCAAAGGTCAGTTTGATTTCTACGCAACTTTTTTTCTTCCATGGAAGACCAACGACGATCCACGCTCTATCACGGATCCCGCTGACCCACGGTATGTAATTCGTATGCTGCTGGTCAGCCGTCGGCAGTTCCAGCAAGAAGTCCTTCCTCTTGCTACCCGCTGCAGAACTCGTTACAAATTCAGCGGCCGATTGACGGAAGTGAGCGAAGACGCTATGATCGCCGAACTTCACCGCAACGACAAGCCGATAAAATTCTACCGTAGTCTGGCGGACGCGTTGGCAGGAGCGGGACGCCTGATTGCCCGGAACCCTAGATATACCGCGAGCAATGCAACTCGCTAAGATCCACAACGAGAGATGCCTGTCGCGGATATTGTTTGCTAACGGATAGGTAACGAATTTAGCCGCTGGGATCGTCGTGCGCATTTGTTCCCCGCGTCCCAGCCGGTTATAATCGAGGTTAAACATTTCATCGCAACTTGAACATGCCAGCATCCTTTCAGGACGTCCCGATTACCAAGGTCAGCGATTATTGGAACGCGCGTCCATGCAATATCCGGCATTCGTCGCAGCCAGTGGGCACGCGGGAATACTTCGATGAAGTGGAAGCCCGTAAGTACCTGGTTGAGCCCCATATCCCCGGCTTCGCGGAGTTTGAGCGCTGGAAAGGCAGGAAAGTGCTGGAAATCGGTTGCGGCATCGGCACCGACACCATCAATTTCGCGCGCTGCGGGGCCGAGGTCACAGCCGTCGACTTAACTGAGAAATCGCTCGAAGTGGCTCGACAACGAGCCGGTGTGTTTGGCGTCGAAGAGCACGTGCGCTTCGTTCGAGCGAACGCAGAACGGCTTACCGAGGCCGTGCCTGTGGAAGCGTACGACTTGGTTTATTCGTTCGGCGTGATTCATCACACGCCACATCCCGAGCGGGTGCTGGAAGAAATCCGCCGCTATGTCACGCCGCAAAGCACCGTAAAAATCATGGTCTACAACCTATGGTCGTGGAAGGTGCTGTGGATCCTGTTCGTTTACGGAAAGGGCCGTTTCTGGCGATTGAATCGGCTGGTGGCGGAGTATTCGGAGGCAGAGTCCGGCTGCCCGGTGACTTATTGTTACTCGCGCGCGTCCGGCCGGCGGTTGCTTGAGGATCATGGATTCCGCGTCACTGGCGTCACGGTGGATCACATCTTCCCCTACAGCATTCCCGAATATGTGCAGTATCAGTACAAAAAAGTGTGGTATTTTCGCTGGATGCCCAGGCCGCTTTTCCGCGCCCTGGAACGCGCGCTTGGCTGGCACCTTTGCCTGACCGCCAAACCGAAGTAATGCCCGGAGCCGGCGAACCTTATATCTCCCTGGTGGTGACTGCACGAAACGATGATCATGGAGGGAATCTGCTTCCCCGCATGCAGGCCTTCGTCAATGGCTGGCTTGAGCAAGCGCGGCGGCACGACATTGCGTCCGAGCTAATCGTGGTGGAATGGAACCCGCCTCAGGATCGCTTGCGTCTGGCCCATGCCCTGAGCTGGCCGGATGAGCAGGGACCCTGCCAGGTCCGTTTCATCGAAGTGCCGCCTGATATTCACCGGCGTTTCGCGCATGCCGAGGCTCTGCCGCTCTATCAGATGATCGCCAAGAACGCCGGTATTCGCAGGGCGCGGGGCCGGTTCGTGCTGGTTACGAATATCGACATCCTGTTTTCGACCGAGCTCGCTCGATTTCTCGGGGAGCGGCGGCTTCAACCGGACCGCATGTACCGGATGGATCGCCATGACGTGATGAGCCAGGTTCCGGTGGACGCGCCGGTGGAAGAACAACTCGACTACTGCCGCACCCATCTGATCCGCGTCAATGTCCGCGAGGGCACTTACAACGTCTCGCCCGAAGGCCGCCCCATCTTGAGCCCCGGCGATATAGCCGGCACTGACTCGGGCATTTTATTCGGGAAAGGCTGGCTGCCGGTGGAGCATTACACTGCCCAGGAGCCTTTTCGTTGGGCCGGCCAAAGCGCGGAGCTGCTTCTCGATCGGCCGCCGGAATCAGTCTCGGGGCTCCTGGTGGATCTCGAGCCTGGGCCGGGAACGGGCAATGCGGCGCTGGATCTGGAAGTGATCGGTGACGACTTTGAGGTTCTGGCGCACGTAACCGTGGACCGGCGCAGCCGTCTCCGATTGCCGCTCGCCACGCGAGTGCCGGCGCGTCTGTGGTTCCGAGTTCACCAGGGCGGCGTTCCCACGGACCGCGATCCGCGCATCCTGAATTTCCGGGCGTTCGGGTTCGAGTGGGAACGGCGGCTTGAATCGCGGCGAGATTCCGGAGCTGCCAGCTTGCGCCCCATCGGCCGGCGCAACCTGGTCGTGGCATCCTGGTTTGCGCTGCAACACGTGATCGACAGGCTCGCCAAAGGCGGACGTCTGGTGCGTCTTACAGTGCCCGTGTCCCCGCGCATGCGGCGGATGCTGAAGTCGTATGTCGAGTGGCGCGGATTCGCCGGCATGGCGCGCAACGCAGTGCCCTACTTCAAGCGCCGTTTATCATTCAAAGCTGCGGCGCGGCCGGGCGAGGATATTTTCCCTCCCCATTCGGGGCTGACGCCGGGAGTTGGTTGGCGGATGCTGGACGACTATCGCGGGGAAACCTTCCGCTGCGCTTTGGACGGCGCTGAAGTGATTGTTGCAGCTTCTCGGAAAGGGTCCGGTGAGCTCGGGTTTCAAGTGGAACCGTACCCCGAAAAAACACAGGCCCTGGAACTTGTTTTGCTTGATTCCTCTGGCCAGCCAGTCGCACAGCAGCATGTGACCGGTCTGACCTTCATCCGGTTTCCCATGCCGCAAAGTAGCGGGCGGACTCGAGTGTTCCGGCTGGCACTGCGGCAAGCAGGGTCCCACCCGGAAGCCGCGACTCCCGAAGTGAAGGTGTATTGGT
>PMUN01000448.1 GCA_003166875.1 Bryobacterales bacterium
TCTGATACAGATCTAAGACTTCACGGGAGTAATATCCCACAACGCCGTACTGAGGTCTCGAACGGCGCAGGTCAGCAATGCCGACAGACCAGCCGAGTGGAATGGCGGACCCTAGCGCGTTTCTCGTTCCCAATCCTCCGCGACGTGTTCGCCGACCCACCTGAACACTTCACTGCCTTCGGATTATTCTGAAAACCTCGTGTTCTTCCTGTGTTCCCCCTCACGAGAAGAGGAAAGCGCCGCAATTTCTTGCCCGGCGATCCTACAGAGAATCCCGCGCGGAGGGATTTCGCTTTCGAGAGAGAAGTCAATGCCTGACCGTTCAAAGGTGTTATGGTGGGCGTAATGGTTTAAGGTCTGCAGTTTGACGCGATCCGATCGCGGCCTGCATTCGTTTTGCTGCAGTCCAATCGAGAGTGCCCAGAACAATCCTGGGAGACTCTGACTCCAAAGAAAACAAATGACACCGAGTCCGTCCAATGATAAAGCGTCAGACCCTCGCCCCCGGGCCGCGGTCGTCGTCGCCCATCCCGACGACGAGACGCTTTGGTGCGGCGGCTATATTCTGACCCATCCAGAGTTTCTCTGGCGCATCGTCACCTTGTGCAGAGCGGCAGATCCGGACCGCGCGCCAAGGTTTCGCCAGGCTTTGCGGCGATTGGGAGCGGATGGTGAGATGGCGAATCTCGATGACGGTCCGGACCAGGCGCCACTGCCCGCCGAACAGGTTCAGGAGACTGCCGCCCACCTGCTGGCTGGAAGGAGGTACAACCTGATTTTGACACACGGTCCAAACGGCGAGTACACACAGCACCGCCGCCATGTGGAGTGCTGCCGAGCTGTCATTGAGCTTTGGCGGTCGGGCGGCGTCGACACAAAGCGACTGTGGGTATTTGCCTACGAAGACGGCGGCCGGGCGTACCTGCCCCGGGTTCGCGACGATGCCGATCGGCGAGACGTGTTGACGAACGAGGTCTGGCTCGAAAAGTACAGGCTGGTCACCGATGTTTACGGCTTTGAGCGCGACAGTTGGGAAGCGCAGACCACTCCGCGGGAAGAAGGATTCTGCTGCGTGGACTCCATAGAAGCGGCGGTGAAACGCGCGCCATGGCGGGAGCAGCAACCGTGAAAGTGCTTGTGCTGACCGAGTACCCGCCGTCGGCGGCCGGACTGGCGAGGCAGGGCGATCTTTTTTGCAGGGGCTTGCAAGAGATCGGCGTGGACGTCCACCCGGTACACTTCGAATCGCCCCAGGAAAAGGAATGGTACTACCGCTGGTTCATGCCGGACGTGGTGGTCGGCATCGGATTTTGGGGCCACGTTCCACACCTGGTCCTACACCCGCAGCAGTTTGGAATGAGGACCGTGCCATGGCTTTTGGCCGATGGTTACGTCGCGGCTCACCACGAGGTGCTTAACGCTCTGCCCCTGATCCTAGTCACCTCCAATTGGGTGAAGGAGACCTATATCAGGGATGGCGTCAAGGGAGACAATATCGAGGTGCTGCCGGTGGGTTGCGACACTGCCAGTTTCAGGCCGCACAGTTGTGATGACCCGAAGGTCCGATCGATCCGCGAGGCTTTGGGGGTGTCCCACAAGCAGATCATGATTCTGACAGTCGGCGGCGACGCGGCTTCCAAGGGCGCCCAGGAGGTGATGCGGGCTTTGGCACTGATTGATGCCGAAGCGCCCAAGTGGAGATATGTCTGCAAAGTCTGGCCCCAGCCGCGCACAGTGCAGCAGAACCGGATCGACCTCCAACTCGCTGCGGAACTGGGAATCGACAAGAAGGTCACGTACTCCACCAACGTGGTCTCGCACAATTTCATGCCCTACCTGCTGGCCGCCTGCGATATCTACGCCGCACCATCGCGGCTGGAAGGCTTCGGAATGCTTCAGGTGGAGGCCAACGCCTGCGCCAAGCCGGTGATCGCGATCAATGCGATGGCATTTCTCGACACGATGGTCCATGGCGAAACGGCCTTCCTGGCGAAAGTAGCCGAGGAGCGCAAGATCAAGGAAGCGGTGTTCGGGGAAGGCCACGGGATCGACGACAGTCAACGGATCGTGTTTCCCTACCCGAGAACCGCGGACTACCGGGCCAGCGCGCCCGACATCGCCAAATACCTCCTGACACTCATGCAGGACAGCGGTCTGCGGCGGCGTATGGGCGAAGCCGGTCGAAAGAACGTGGTCGAGTTATTTGACTATCGCCAGGTGGCCAGGCATTTCGTGAAGATCGTGTCCGGCCGGCTGGGGATTCAGTAGAGAGTGAGGTCAGCCATGCCTCTGGACGAGAAATCTCTTACATCCATCGATCAGGCCAAAGAGGCGGCCCTCGGCGTTCTGCTCCACAACGCGCTAGGGCCGTTTCAAGGACTGCCCCGAACCGCTGGGTGGGGATATCCGGAACCCTACACCCGGGACCTCATGATTTCTGCCCTGGGCTTTTTGGCCACCGGCAACGAAGAGCTGGCCGATGCACTGCGGCGCACCCTGGTGGCGCTGGCGGCGAATCAGACGCCGCTCGGCCACATCCCATCACTCGCACACGATCCTGCCGATCGTGGCGCCAGCGATACGACGCCATTGTTCCTCTTTGGCTTGGCACTGTACCGGAAATCGGCCAAGAAGCCAGAGTTCCTTGACTACGCAGCGCAGAAAGCTCTGAAGTGGATGCGGTACCAGAGCCCTGACGACATGGTGATGGTTTCCCAGCTACCAACCAGCGACTGGCGTGATGAGCAGTGGGTGATGGGCTATGGGCTGTTCGTGAACACGCTGGTTTACGCATACCTGGTGCTTTACGGCGAGCACCAGTCCGCCGGTCAACTACGCGAGTTGATGAACCGTTTCGAGATTCGTGGCGAGGCGAAAAACCCTCATGAGCACGAGGGTCTCGTCGTGCCATCCAAGCCCTATTACGCGCTCTACTCCTACAAACTCTTTAACAGCGATCGTTTCGACCTGTTGGGAAACAGCCTGGCGATTCTGACCGGCATTGCATCACCCGACCGAGGAAGAAACCTGGTGGCATGGGTGGAAGCCGAGTGCGACACTATGCGGGATCGCGCCGAACTGGCGGTGGACCTGCCTCCGTGCCTGTTTCCATATATCTTGCCGCATCACGCCGACTGGCACCCCCGATACGCGCACTTTAACCGGCCCGGCGAATATCACAATGGGGGTGTCTGGCCTTTCGTCGGCGGCTTCTATGTAGCGGCGTGCGTCGCGGCTGGGCGCACGGAACTGGCGAGGCGGAAGTTGCTGGCGCTGACCGAATTAGTTAAGCCGTGGCACGAGAACCAGGCCGAGTGGGGTTTCAATGAGTGGATTAAGGCGCAAACCGCACAACCCAGCGGGCGGGATTGGCAGACCTGGTCCGCGGCGATGTATCTTTACGCTGCCGAGTGTGTAGAGCAGCAGCGCACGCCATTCTTCGATGAAATCCGTAACATCCAGCCGGACTTACTTCTGACTCAAATGAAACACTGAAAGCATTTCACGGCTGGTGGCGTTCCACTCCCGTGTTGCCGCGAAAAAGCTCATCCAGACCCGCCGCCGGCAGGTCGTGCATTCATTCCAGGTTTTGCCGGCTTCTGCGCGCTGCGATGTATCCGCTGGCTCCGAGCTGCTCCTGGCGGTCGAGCACCATTTGCCAGATCTCGCGAACGCCTTCTCCGGTCAGCGCGGAGCAGGTTAGATTTTTAAGTTGCGGTACGTGAGCTTCATCGCGCGCGCGGACGTATCGCCACGTTGAGCATCTGCACTCCTGGATAAGGAACGGGAAGTCTTAGATCTGT
>PMUN01000379.1 GCA_003166875.1 Bryobacterales bacterium
GCTTGTGAGCGAAAGGCCAGAGAAGTTTGTGGCCGCGAATGAACGCAAATAAACGCGAATAAGAGTTTTGCGTTCATTCGCGTTCATTCGCGGCCTATATAGAATTACATTCTCGATCGGCCTTCAGCTTCCTCGAAGCCTCCTCCACCCCCGAAGAACTCGTCACCCGCGCCGCCGAGCTCAACTTCCCCGCCCTCGCAATGCTCGATCATGACAACGTCTCCGGCGCCCCTCGCTTCCACATGGCCGCCAAAAAAGCCGGCATCCGCGCCCACATCGGCGCCGAAGTCACCTGCACCGATGGCCACCGCTATCCTCTATTAGCTGAAAGCCGCACCGGCTACCAGAATCTCTGCCGCCTAATCACCCGCATGAAGCTGCGCGCAAAAAAAGGCGAAGGCGCAGCGACCCCCGAAGAGCTCGCCGAATTTTCCCCAGGCCTCATCTGCTTGGCATCGCGCCCCGACGCCCATATCCTCGACACCTACGGCGCAAAAAACGTATACGTCGAACTGCAGCGCCACTTCAACCGCAACCAGGAAGCCCACAACCAGGCGCTTGTAGACTTCGCGCGAAGCCGCAACCTCCCGCTGCTAGCAACCAACGGCGTAAGCCACGCCACTCCCCAATCCCGCGAAGCTCTCGATGTCCTCACCTGTGTCCGCAACAAAGTCACAATCCAGGAAGCCGGACGCCTGCTCTCTCTCAACTCCGAGCGCTATTTGAAAGACGCCCGGCAAATGTCCAGCATCTTCCGCGACCTTCCGGAAGCCATCGCCAACACCCGTGAACTTTCCGATCGCCTCCAGTTCACGCTAGCCGACCTCGGCTACCAGTTCCCCAAATACCCAGTGCCGCCCGGCGAAACCATGAACTCGTTCCTCCGCCAATGTGTTGCCAAAGGCGAGCACAATCGTTATTATCCAAATGCCTTCACAGCCGGCCTTTGCCGCCGCGCTCACATTCAAATCGAAAAAGAACTCGCGCTCATCGAAAAACTCGACCTCGCCGGATATTTCCTGATCGTCTGGGACATCGTCGAATTCTGCCGATCCCAAAACATTCTCGTGCAAGGCCGTGGATCAGCCGCCAACAGCGCCGTCTGCTATTCGCTCGGAATCACCGCAGTCGACGCGGTCGCCATGGAGCTGCTCTTCGAGCGCTTTCTCTCGGAAGAGCGCGGCGAGTGGCCGGACATTGACCTCGACCTTCCCAGTGGCGATCAGCGCGAGCGCGTCATCCAACACGTCTACCAGCGCTACGGCCAACTCGGCGCCGCCATGACAGCGAACGTCATCACCTACCGCGGCCGCTCTGCCGTCCGCGACATCGGAAAAGTTCTGGGCTTCACCGAACCCGATCTCGGACGCATCGCCGCGCTCGTCCCCTCCTGGGGCTGGGTTGATCCAAAAGAGCCCGATCCCAAAGAAACCGCCACTCGCCAATTTCGCGAAGCCGGCTTCTCGCCCGAAAATCCGCTCATCTCTAAATTCCTGGATCTGTATCTCGCCATCCGTGATCTGCCGCGCCACCTCGGCCAACACTCCGGCGGCATGGTGATCTGCGAAGGCCAGCTCGATTCCATCGTTCCGCTCGAACCCGCCACCATGCCCGGACGAGTAGTCATCCAGTGGGACAAGGAAGATTGCGCCGACATGGGAATCATCAAAGTGGATCTGCTGGGCCTCGGCATGATGGCAGTGCTCGAAGATTCCATCCGCCTCATTCGCGATTCCTATCACGAAGAAGTCGACCTCGCGCATCTTCCGCAGGACGACCCGCAAGTCTACAGTGCATTGCAAAAAGCCGACACCATCGGCCTGTTCCAGGTGGAAAGCCGCGCCCAGATGTCGTGCCTGCCGCGCTTGCGGCCCGAGCGCTTCTACGACATCGTTGTACAAGTGGCCATCATCCGGCCCGGCCCCATTGTCGGAAAAATGTTGAATCCGTTTTTGCGCCGCAGGCAAGGCCGCGAAAAACCCGAGTGCCTGCATCCGTTGCTCGAACCAATTCTGGCGCGCACTCTCGGCGTCCCATTATTCCAGGAACAGCTCTTGCGCATGGCCATGGTGGTCGCCAACTTCACCGGCGGCGAAGCCGAAGAACTACGCCGCGCCATGGGATTCAAACGCTCCCAAGCCCGCATGCAGGAAATCGAAACCCGCCTACGCTCCGGCATGACCACCAACGGCATCCCTCAAAAGACGCAGGAGGTCATCATCCAATCCATCACGTCATTCGCACTGTACGGATTCCCGGAATCCCACGCGGCAAGTTTTGCCCTGATCGCCTACGCCAGCGCGTATCTCAAATGCCACTACCTGGCCGCCTTCACCACTGCCCTCCTCAACAACCAGCCCATGGGATTCTACGCGCCCGCAACATTAGTAAAAGACGCCCAACGCCACGGCCTGCATTTCAAACCAATCGACGTCACCAAATCAGACTGGCCGTGCACCATCGAAGAACACAACGGCCAACTCTGGGTCCGCCTAGGCTTCAACTACGTAAAAGGCCTGCGCGAGCAGCCCGCCCAAGCGATCCTGACAGCCCGCGCACAAGCCCCATTCACAAGCATCCAAGACCTGACCAACCGAGTCCCCGAACTCCGCAAAGACGAACTAAGAAAGCTAAGCGAAATCGGCGCATTAAATTTCATAACCGAATCCCCAATCCACCGCCGCGCAGCCCAATGGGATTCCGAACTCGCAATCCGCCCAACCGGCCCACTTTTCACGACCGCCGCTCAGTCCCCAGCCCCCAGCCCCCAGCCCCTGTCCTTCCAAGAAACAATCTTCCGCCTAAAACAATACTGGTCCGATCGCGGCTGCATCATCCAGGAACCCTATGATCTCGAAGTCGGCGCCGGAACCATGGCGCCCGAAACGTTCCTCCGTGTACTTGGCCCAAAACCCTATCGAGTGGCTTACGTGCAGCCCAGCCGCCGCCCCGCCGACGGCCGCTACGGCGAAAATCCCAACCGGCTTTACAAGCATCAGCAGCTTCAAGTGATCCTTAAGCCTTCGCCCGCAGACGTAATAGATCAATACCTCGGCAGCCTCTCCGCCATCGGCATCGACCTCCGCAAGCACGACATCAAGTTCGAAGAGGACAACTGGGAGGCGCCAACGCTGGGTGCCTGGGGCATCGGCTGGCAAGTGATGCTGGATGGTCTCGAAATCACACAGTTCACCTACTTCCAGCAATGCGGCGGCATCGACCTCGACCTGGTCCCGGCCGAGCTGACCTACGGCCTGGAGCGCATCGTCAAATTCCTTCAGAACGTCGAAAGCGTCTACGACATCGAGTGGGCGCCGGGCGTCCGCTATCACGATGTGCGCTTCAAGGACGAGCAGCAGTTTTCGGTCTACAACTTCGAACTGGCCGACGTCCCCACCCTCTGGAAGCTCTTCGATCTGCATGAGCAGGAATGCCAACGGTTGCTCACCACATTCGCCAAACGTCTGTGCGTGCTCCCGGCTTACGATCAAGCCCTGAAGTGCTCGCACCTTTTCAACCTTCTGGATTCCCGCGGAGCCATCAGCGTCACCGAACGCGTCGGAGTGATCGGCCGGGTGCGAAAGCTGGCTCTAGGGGTCGCAAAAATGTGGATGGAACAGGAGGCCGCTGAATGAGCCTCCCCTTCCTGCTCGAAATCGGAACGGAAGAAATCCCAGACTGGATGATTCCTCCTGCAATCAATCACTTAAGGGACTTACTTCAAGACTTACTCGACCGTACTAAGGTTGCGGGTACTATTAGCGCCGTGGATGCGACTCCGCGCCGTCTGGTTCTTCAAGCCGAAGGCTTAACCGAGCGTCAACCTGATTCCGAAGAGTTGGTGCTCGGACCGCCAAAGTCTGCCGGATCAGGCGCTGCCACGGGATTTGCGAAGAAAATGGGTACGACTCCGGATCAGCTCGGAACGGAAACAACCCCCAGGGGCGAGTACTTCTCCTTCAAGAAACACTTGAAAGGTCAGGACACAATCGCCATCCTGGCGGTCGAGCTGCCTCAACTGATTCTTAAGATTCCATGGCCTAAGACAATGTATTGGAACGGAAAAGGTAGCGAACGATTCATCCGTCCCATCCGTTGGATCGTGGCTTTGTTTGGCGAGTCCGTAGTGCCGTTCGAGCTAGCCGGGATTCACGCAAGCAACATTACACAAGGCCATCGGCTCTTGGGCAAATCTGAGGTTCCGGTCACCATCGCGAACTTCGAGCAGCAGCTTGAAACGAACGGCGTGATCCTCTCCGCATCCAAACGCCGCGAGAAAATCCTCGAAGGCATCATAACCCTCCTTTCCGACGCCGCACTACTTTCCGAGCCGCGACCGGAAGGGAGCGTCCTAAACGTCCGCCCTGATCCTGCACTGCTGGAAACGCTAGTCTACATCACCGAATTCCCTACCCCGATCCTGGGTGGGTTCGATTCGCAATTTTTGGAGTTGCCAAGCGAGGTGCTGGTCACCGTGATGCGCCACCACCAGAAGTATTTCTCGGTGGAAGACGAAAAAGGCAATCTGGCGCCGCACTTCATCGCCGTAATGAACACGGATTCGGACCCGGAGGGCTTGGTCCGAGACGGAAACGAGCGAGGCCTCCGCGCACGGTTCAACGATGCCCGATTCTTCTGGCAGCAGGATCAAAAAAGGAAGCTCGAAGCCCGGCTGGAGGATCTGAAGACGGTCACCTTTCAGGCGAAGTTGGGTTCGTATTTCGAAAAAACAGAACGGGTTGTTGCGCTGGTGAAGCAGCTTGGAGGCAGTCCCGACGCCCAACGCGCCGCGCTATTGGCGAAGTGCGACCTCACCACCGATATGGTGAAGGAATTCACTGATCTCCAGGGCATCGTCGGCGGACTGTACGCCAAAGCACAGGGCGAGCCCGAGGAAGTTGGAAGCGCGATTTACGAGCACTACAAACCGCTCAGCATGGACGGGGAGATTCCCGCCACCGAATCCGGCCGCGTTGTCGCCCTGGCCGACAAATGGGACACCCTCACCTCCTGCTTCAACGTGGGGATGGTTCCAACCGGATCCCGCGACCCATTCGCCCTCCGCCGGGCCGCTCAAGGCGTGGTCCGAATCGTGATCGAGGGCCAAGTCAAGTTCGATTTCCCCGGCATGAACGAAGCGCTGCGCGAGTTCATGCGCGACCGTATTGAATACTACTTCCGCGACGTCCGAAGCTTCGCCTACGACGAAGTTCGTGCCTGCATGGCCGCCGGCTGGACCGATCTGATCGACCTCGAAAGCCGCCTCAAGCGAGTGCAAGCCATTCGCTCCACGCCCGACTTTGAACCGATCGCGGCCAGCTTCAAACGCATTAAGAACATCCTGCAGCAGGCCCAATTTTCCGGCCCCGGCGAACTACGCGCAGATCTGCTCGATCCCGGACCGGAACTCGAACTCTACACCGAAATCCGGCGAACCGACGGCCAACCGCTCGAATCGCGCATCGCCGCACTGCGCCCCAAAGTAGATCTCTTCTTCGACAAGGTGCTGGTCAACGCGCCCGACGAAGCAGTCCGGCGCAACCGGCTGACACTTCTACATAACCTTCTGACGGAATTCTCCGAGATCGCTGACTTCTCCGAGATCGTAACCGAAACCAAAGAACCAAAGAACTGAGGAACTGAGGAACTCATATGAATAAACACGTTTACGCGTTCGGCGGCGGAAAAGCCGATGGTGATGGAACCATGAAAGATGTGCTCGGCGGCAAAGGCTCCGGCCTCGCTGAGATGAGCCGGGCCGGCGTGCCCGTCCCCCCTGGCTTTACTATTTCCACCGAAGTCTGCAATATTTATTTCCAGAACAAGAACTCGCTCCCGAAAGAGATCGAACAGGAGATCGCTGAGGCGCTGTCCAAACTGGAAGCGGAGATGGGCAAAAAGCTGGGCGATGCCGGCAATCCGCTGCTGCTGAGCGTCCGTTCCGGCGCGAAATTCTCCATGCCGGGCATGATGAACACCATCCTCAACCTCGGCTTGAACGAC
>PMUN01000175.1 GCA_003166875.1 Bryobacterales bacterium
GCAAGCCCATGAGATACACTCAATGCCGACGCTTGGTTCCTCACCAGCCAGCCTAAGACTACGGCAACGCCAGCTTGCGCGCCAGCTCCTGAAATCGCGCCTCCCCATGCAGCGCCGCGAAGGCTGGTTCAGTCTTCAAAAGCGGCATCATGATACTACGCTCCGCGTAAGCTCCGTCCAGCGCATCCAGCGCCTTCGCGTTCTGGCCGAGAAATGTATATTGCGTGGCCATGCTAAATAAGTCACTCGATCCGGATTTCTCTTCGTCCTGCAGCCTTTGGCCATACATGCGCTTCAAAGTTTCCTCGGGATTGCCGGCCGCGAGGTGCAGAGTATCGGCGATCTCTCGATACTTCTTTTGGTAAAAAAGACTGCGAAGGATGCAGGCATTGGCTTCCGCAAGTGTGGGTTCCAATTCATGCGCCCGCCGCGCCTGCCGGATTGCATCGTCGAAGTGGTGCGCTTGCAAATACAGCCACCCGGCATCGATGTTCACGCGCGCTGAAAGCGGATCCAACGCAATCGCGCGCCGTAGGGACGTCAAGCCTTGCTCGGTGCGTCCCATGGCAACCAGAAAAAATGCGTAGTCGTGATGAGCCACGGGAAGGCTCGGGTTAATTGCGAGCGCATGCGTGAAATGCTGCTCGGCCAGCGGCCAATTCCATTCGCGCCAGAACAGAACATTGGCCAGCGCATTGTGTGCTTCCGCGTTTAGCGCGTTGATGCTCAGTGCTTTCTCAGCCGCTTCTCTCGCGCGCTTCCAGGTCTCGGGCGGTGCCGCGCCGGAACGGCCCATCGCCACGCGAACTTCAGCCGCGGATGAGTAAGCCGGGTCGAATTGAGGATCCAACTTGGCCGCCTCCTCAAAATAATCGACGCTGCGCTTCAGGTCGGCGCGGGTCTCCTTGTGTTCCAGATAGAGTCCGTTCAAATATGCCTGGTACACTTCCTGATTCCGTGCATGCGACGCCGCTCGCGATGCCACAATCCCACCCACCAGCTTTCCGGATACCGCGCTCGCAATATGGGCGGCGGATTCTTCTTCGATCCGAAACATTTCAGTTTCTGCGCGTTCTGACGTGTCTGTCCAAACCTGTGCTTGGTCCGCGACCTTGATCAGCCGCGCAGCGATTCGAATCCGCCCGTCGCTGCGGCGAACTGTTCCTTCTAGGATGTAATCCACGCGCAGCTCGCGGCCAACCTGGTCGACGCCGTGAGGCGCGCTTTTGTAGCGCATCACGGAAGTACGGCCGATCACCCCCAGCCGGTCCGGGTTAAGGCTGCCGAGCTGGTTGATCAGCTCTTCGGTAAGTCCGTCGGTGAACAGATCCTCTTTGGAATCGCCCGTCAGATTTTCGAACGGAAGCGTCGCGATCATGGTGCGTGCCGGACCTCTCGATCGCGGCCACATCGCGTACACAAGCGAAATCACCACGCACGCAGCTATCGCCGCCGCGAACCACAACCATTTCGGGCGTGCCCAGGTCCGGGCAGGCAGCGTGACCGGCTGTTCCGATGCCCCCGCAGCGACCCGTTCCACCGGAGCAATGAACTTGTAGCCGCGCTTGGGAACGGTCTGGATGAAACGCGGCGCGTCGGAATCGTCATTCAGTGTGGCGCGGATCTGGGCCACGCACACGTTGAGATTGCGATCGAAATCAACGAATGTGTCCGCACCCCATACCTCACGCTGGATGTCTTCTCGTGTTTGCAGTTGTCCGGAGTTTTCCGCCAGCAAACGCAGTACCTGAAATTGTTGCGGCGACAGCTTCAGAAGCACGCCCGCGCGTCGCAACTCATTGTTCTGCAAATCGAGCTCGAAGGCTCCGAACCGTAGAATGATCGCCGCGGAGCTCGCCTGTTGCACGGTTTCAGTATACGGCCTGTTCGCGGCGCGACCCGTTGCGAGGGCCGGTATCAAGGCGGGCTCCTGTTAACAGCCCACGCTAAGCCATTCTACAGTTTCGACTTCTTCACAAACAATAAATTAATACCGCATGTCTTGCCGCGTGGGCCGCGATCATAGAAAGTCGATCCATGACGAACCGACGAGAGATTCTTCTGGCAGCCGGCGCAGCCGGTATGCTCGCGGGCGGCGGAGCCGCCGAAACCAAGACCAATCCCCTGGATTCCGAGAAGTTCCGCCAGGCGGTTCTTACGGGCGACCTTCCAACGGTCACTTTGATGCTGGATCGCGATCCGGCCTTGCGTTATGCAAGGGACTCCGCGGGCGTTTCTGTGTACACCTTGGCTTGCCTCAAAGGTCAGCCGAAGATTGCCGAGCAGATCGCTGGCCGCGGTCTGGTGCTCGATATTTTCGAAGCTGCCGTCAGCGGCGACAGCAAACGCGCGAATGAGATCGCCAAAGATGATCCCGGTCTGGCTCATCACCGTTTGCCCGATGGCCGCACGCCGCTCCATCTCGCCGCCGAAGCGGGCAAGCCAGCGCTAGTGATTTTCTTCGCGATGAAGGGCGCCGATTTGAGCGCAGGCCCGGAAAGCCCGCTATTAGCCGCCGTCGATTATCCCGATCGCGCGCTGGCGAGCGAAATGTCGATATTCCTCTTGATGAATGCTTCTGATCCAAATGCGCGCCGTCGCGATGGTAAGACCACTCGAGCTAGCGGCCGCGCACGGCTACGACGATTTGGTCCATATGTTGATTCACCGTGGCGCGGAGGCCAATGCGCCCTCGGTAGAGCGCGCCTACTACGGCCGCCGCTACACACAGGATCTGCACGGCAATCCGGTAACTCGCGAGGACACTTATGGAATCCCGCAAGAGTGGATCAATCAGTTCGTCACGGTAGCGCATTTCGATTTCGAAAAAGTGAAGCATCTTCAGAAGCTGTGCCCCACACTAATAATGACTCGCGCCAGATGGGATGAATTGGCCATTGAAGCGGCGGCTCACATGGGGCTTACGCCGATGGCTCAATTCCTGGCTGACCTGGGCGCTCCGGTCTCCACTTGCACCGCAACGCTAGTGGGCGAGCAAGCTCTGGTGAAGCGGTTGGTCAGCGAAGATGCGGGTTGCATCAGAGAACGCGGAGCGCACGACATCGCTCTGCTATCTTATACGGCACTGGGCAATCAGCATGTGGAAATCGCAGAGTTTCTGCTGGGCGCAGGCGCCGACGTTCACGCCCGATCGTTGGGACAAACTTCGCTCCACATCGCCGCGAGCAAAGGCCATGTGGAACTAGCGCAGCTCTTCCTAGATCACGGCGCGGACGTGAACGCCATAGCCAACATGCGTGGTGCATCACTGACCTCGCTCGCAGTGGCCGTACAAGCCAAGCAGGAAAAGATGGCCGCCCTGCTCAAGCAGCGGGGCGGCCGTTCTTAGCACTCGCTCATTCACCGACTTCGTTGGAGACACGGTCCAGATTATTGATTCCACGCTTGTGGCGCACGCACTCGTGC
>PMUN01000468.1 GCA_003166875.1 Bryobacterales bacterium
TGCGCGACCGGCAGGAAGCGCTACCCGAACGCAGAACGAGCGGCACGCGTGGTATCGCTCCCTGCCGTTCGCTGCTCGGCTACACCCTCGAAAGGTTCCACATTTATGTCGCACACCCGAAGCGCGACCACGAACGCAGAATTAGCGGCACTCGTGGTATCGCTCCCTTCCGGTCGCGGCTCGGTTACACCCTCGAAGGGCTCCACATTTATGTCGCACACCCTATCGTCGGCACGGTTGCGTGTGCCGGGCTGAAGCTGATAAACTGGAGCTTCCACCCTTAGGAGCGAAATCAACATGGCGAGAGTATGTGAAGTTTGCGGGCGCGGCCCCAGGTTTGGCAATAAAATCAGCCATGCGCACAATGTCACCAAGCGGCGCTGGAACCTGAACTTGCAGACCGTACATGCCATCGTGAAGGGCGCGGCTAAGCGTATCCGAGTGTGCACTTCCTGCATTCGTAGCGGCAAGGTTCAGAAGGCCGCGTAAAGAAAACCAAACTGACAAGCTTGTGAAATTCGTCACCTTTCGGAAGGCCGGGGGAGATCCCGAAGCGGGAGTTATCGTCCGGGATGAAGTGGTGGGTCTCAAAGGTGCGGGATTTCCGAGCATGCTCGATGTTCTGGGCGGCGGCTCAGAAGCACGGTCGAGGATCGAGAGTTGGGTGCAATCCTCCACCGCGGCGTACCCGCTGAATTCAGTAACGCTGCTGGCGCCCATACCACGGCCGCCCAAGCTGATCTGCGTAGGCCTGAACTATCGCGACCACGCTCTCGAATCCAAGATGGAAATTCCCAAAGTCCCCACCATCTTTTCGAAGTTCCCAAGCGCTGTGATTGCCCCTGGCGAGTCCATTGTCCTACCGAAGAATTCCACGCAGCCCGACTACGAAGCCGAGTTTGCGTTCGTCATCGGACGGGGGGGCCGGCACATCCCAGCGGAACGATGGCAGGAGCATGTGTTTGGCTACACCATCATAAATGACGTCAGCGCCCGTGATTTTCAGATGGCGACGACACAATGGCTAATGGGCAAGACTTTCGATACTTTCGCCCCCATGGGTCCGCATATTGTGAGCGCGGATGAAATCAGGGATCCTCACGCGCTCGATATCAGCTTGACGATAAACGGTGAAGTCTTGCAACATTCCAACACACGCGAGTTGATTTTCAAGATTCCGGAACTGGTCGCGTTTTTGTCCAGCGTGTTTACGCTCGATCCCGGCGACGTCGTTTCGACCGGCACACCGGCGGGTGTTGGGGTAGCGCGCAAGCCGCCGCGCTTTCTGCGGGCAGGAGACGATGTGGTGGTTCGCGTCGAGGGGATCGGCGAATTGCGGAGTCCAGTAGTCGCGGAAAGCTGAACTCACCGGAAACGTTCATCGATCTCAACCTGGTAGCCGCTGGCCAGCCGGTTAGTCTCGTTCGCCATTCCAACTACCGCCATTAGCTCAGCGAACATCGCGTCGGTCATTCCAGCTTTGCGCGCGGCCGCGGTGTGGGAAGCGATGCAATAGCCGCACTGGTTGCTGACACTGACCGCGACGTACAACATCTCTTTCGTAAGCGCGTCGAGCGCGCCCGGCGCCATGATTTCCTTGATGCTCTTCCAGGTCCGGCGCAACGTTGGTGGATCATTGGCCAGCGCCTTCCAGAAATTGTTGATCCAGTCTGTTTTCCGGGTTGCCATGATGTCGTCGTAGACTTCACGGACCTCCGCGCTCGCATCTTGATACTCAATCAATCCCAAAGTTGCCATAATAGAGATTACCCTTTCATGATTCCAGAAGCCATTCCTGAAGGTCTCACTTTCGACGACGTACTTTTGCAGCCGGCGCGCAGCGGCGTGCTCCCCGCCAACACGGACACGCGCACCTGCCTCACCCGGCGCATCGGTCTGAACATTCCCATCGTCAGCTCCGCCATGGACACCGTCACTGAATCGCACCTGGCGATTGCGCTGGCGCAACAAGGCGGCATCGGCATCATCCATCGCAACATGTCCATGGAACGGCAGGCCGAAGAAGTGGACAAGGTGAAGCGCAGTGAAAGCGGTATGATCGTCGACCCCGTCACCATCGGCCCCGAGAAGAAAATCGCGGACGCCTTGGAGCTGATGAAACGGTATCGCATCTCGGGCGTGCCTGTTACCCAAAGCGGAAAGCTGGTGGGTATTCTTACCAATCGGGACTTGCGTTTCGAGACCCGCTATGACCTGCCGATTTCGCAGGTGATGACCAAAGAGAATCTGATCACGGTTCCGGTAGGTACTACGCTCGAGGAAGCCGAGAAGATATTGCATCGCCATCGCGTGGAAAAGCTGCTGGTGGTGGACGATCAATACACGCTCAAGGGCTTGATAACCGTAAAGGACATTCAGAAAAAGCTGAAGTATCCGAGCGCCGCCAAGGATCAGCAGGGGCGCCTGCGCGTGGGCGCAGCCGTGGGATCGACGGGTGACTTTTTGGAGCGCGCCCAGGAACTGGTGGCTAGAAAAGTGGATGTGATCGTGGTGGATTCCGCGCACGCGCATCAGGAGCGCGTGATGCAGGCGGTCAAGACCATCAAGCACAAGCTGCCGGATGTGGATCTGATCGCCGGTAACGTGGCCACCTTTGAAGGGGCCCGCGATTTAATCGATTTAGGCGCGGATGGCATCAAAGTGGGTATCGGGCCCGGGTCTATCTGCACCACCCGCGTGGTCAGCGGCGCCGGAGTTCCGCAAATCACAGCCATAGCGGAATGTTCCCGCGCCACGCGAGGTTCGGGTGTCCCGCTCATTTCCGATGGAGGCATCAAATTCTCAGGCGATATCAGCAAAGCCATCGCGGCCGGCGCCGATTCGGTAATGCTGGGAGGGCTGTTGGCGGGAACCGAAGAAAGCCCCGGCGAGACCATCCTGTATCAAGGCCGCACGTTCAAGAGCTATCGCGGGATGGGTTCCATGGGTGCGATGTCGCAAGGGGCGTCCGATCGCTATTCTCAGGAAGACAGCGGGAAGTTGGTACCAGAGGGCATCGAAGGCCGCGTTCCCTACAAGGGGCCGCTAGCGGAGCTAGTTTATCAACTGGTGGGCGGACTGCGCTCTGGAATGGGCTATTGCGGTTCGAAGACCATTCAGGACTTGCAGCAACGCGCGAGCTTTCTGCGAGTAACGTCCGCGGGCTTACGCGAAAGCCACGTTCACGATGTGATCATCACCAAGGAAGCGCCGAACTACCGGTTAGAGTAGCTGCGCCGGCTTGCCGTTATGCGCTGCCGCTATTGGTGAGCGGCGCGCCGAAGTCAACATAATCGACGCTCTCAACCTCCGCGTTCACGGTGTTTTGGTTGGATTCCAGCTGGGCACACAAGGCGTCGGCAGCCTCCAGCCTCGCGGCGTTGGCGTTGTGAGTTAGGGTCGCACGGGCCTGTAGAGTGGTAATCTGGTTTGCGAGATTTGTATCATCGGTGTCGATCCCATCTTCCTCATTCTGGATCGTGCCACTAATAGGGTCGCTGATCTGCGTGAAATTGTTGGCGAACGATGCGAAGCCGGTATTGGACGAGCCGAAAAACTTAAATGCGTCCGCCAACTGTGTGCTGGAAAACCCGGCAATGACAGTAGGATCGATGCTCATTTGCCCAGTGTCATCAAAAGTGATGCCGAGGTCGGACAGGCTGCGTACGGTGCTTGTGCTGGAGGCGAAGTAGCTTGAAAGCTGGCCCAAATCGTCGCTGATATCACGGATGGTCGAGTCTCCGCCCAGGGCTCCGGCCCCGGTACCGGTTTCTTGGGTCACCTGATCGGCCAAGGCGTTATAGGCATTGACGAATGTCTGGAGGGCGCTGGTTAGCTGAGCGGGATCCGTGGCGAGCGAAAGATTGACCGTGCCAGGGTTGTTTTTTTGCAGAGTGAAGGTCACTCCGGGAATTACACTGCTGAACACATTGGTCGCCTGGTTGGTCACATTGATAGTGTTGTTCAACGTGAATGAGGAATCGCTGCCCTGGTTGGAACCGGAGATGAGGTTTACTGGACTGGCGGCCGGCGTGTCATTCAGGGTGATAGTGGTTGGCCCACCCGCGGCCGTCACCTGGAGATAGTTTTCGCCGCCGCTTGTGGTAATGGAAGCAGTAACGCCTGCCCCCGCGGCGTTGATTGCATTCATCAGGCCCGTCAGGTTATTGTTCGCGCTGATGTTCAATGGGATAACAGAGCCGCCGCCCACGGTAAGATCCACTGTGCCGCTGTCCGAAACAGCGGTGGTGCCAGTGTCCGGGTACCCGGCCACCGATGTTTCTGTCCCCGTGGCATTGTTGGTAATCAAATCCGCGGTTTCCGGAGCGGTGTTCAATGTGAGGGTGGTCGCTCCAACATTATTGGCTGTGATTGAGAGATAGTTGCTGGTTCCAGAGCTTAAAATGGATGCGTTGACCGCAGCTCCTGAGTTGTTAATGGCATTCTCCAGCCCTGTCAAATTGTCGTTTCCGGTGAGATTCAGGTTATAGGTCTGGGAGCCCACCGTAAGAGTGAAGTTGTTCTGACCCTCTACGCCGAGTGGCGTCGTGCTGGCGTTGGCGTAGCCCGCCAGTGACAACTCCGATGCCGCCGTCCCAACTATGATATTCGAGATCGTATAATTGCCCGGCGCCGAAGCCCCAGTATTTGCAACAGTGACCGTGCTGGTATCCGAACTGGTCGCTGTCAGGCCTTGCCCGGAAGCGAGCTGGCCCAACGCCGCTACCGATGTTGCCACCGTAGCCACCACCGGATTTAGCGCCACTAGCGCCTGCTTAATGGCTAGATTGGTGGTCTCGCTGTTTTGCAAGGTCGTAATCGGCAATTGCGAAATCTGATCCTCGCGCTGCAATATCGCTTGAAAATCGCTCGAATAGTTGCTGATCCCCGTGAACGATTGCGTCGCTAAGGTTGATGCGGCCGACGGAGCTGAACTCGACGAGGGGGTTGCTGCTACGGTTCCCATACTGCCTTTACTATCGGCGTGAGAGCAGCGTCTCTTGACCTGTTTTTCTACTTAGCCGGTGGACTTCATGCGCTACCTGCTCCACCTGTTCGCTACTCATATGTGGATAAAGGGGCAGACTCAAAACCGCATGCGCGCACGCCTCGGCAACCGGAAAATCGCCGGCTTTATATCTCTCATCGGTGTAAGCAGGCATAAGATGAATCGGTACGGGGTAGTGAACTGCGGTCTTGATCCCTACGCCGTCCAGTTCCTGCTGCAACTGATCGCGTCCCGAAGATTGGACGGTATACAGGCAATATACGTGCCGCACATCGGGAATGACGGCGGGACGCAGTACGCCCGAATCTTCGAGCAAACGGTCGTATTCAGCGGCGAGCTTGCGGCGCGCATCGGTCCACTGCTCCAGCCGGCCGAGTTTCACGCGCAAGATGGCGGCTTGGATTCCTGGCAAGCGGTAGTTGTAGCCTTTCAGAACGGGATAGTAGCGATGCTCTTCGCCCCAACTTCGCAGGCTGCGGATGGTCCGGGCATATTCGGGATTGTTGGTAGTAACGAGTCCCCCTTCGCCGGCCGCGCCGAGGTTCTTGGTTGGATAGAAGCTGAAGCATCCGATGTCGCCGATGCCTCCGGTTCGCCGGCCATGATATTCGGCGCCATGCGCTTGCGCCACGTCCTCGATTACCACTAATTTGTGCCGGCGGCCGATATCCAGGATCGGATCCATATCCGCGGGCTGCCCATAAAGGTGCACAGGCAGGATGGCGCGAGTGCGGTTGGTGATGGCGGCTTCGATTTGCTTGACGTCGATGTTGAATGTTCCGGGATCGATGTCGACGTATACCGGCGTTGCTCCGGTGTAACCGATAGTCGCCACCGTGGCGAAGAAAGTGAAGGGGACGGTGATCACTTCGTCGCCTGGTCCAATGCCAGCCCCGAGCAGCGCCAGGTGCAAGGCGCTGGTCCCGGAATTGACGCCGATGGCGTAGTCGACACCGCAATACGCCGCGAACTCTTCTTCAAACGCCTCGGTCTCGGTGCCCAGAATGAACTGGCTGCTCTCGAAAACGCGCGCGATGGCGGCGTCGATTTCGGGCTTGAGCTCGCGATATTGCGCGGCGAGATCTAGGAGAGGGATCACAGTCGAAACCCACCCCCCCAACGGCACTCCGTGTGGGGCGGACCCCCTGGTCCGCGGCCGACGCCCACGTCGGCGTGCTGATGAGTAGATCCTAAGACGAAGAGCGGGTCCAGGGGGACCCGTGCGGACCTAGGGGTCCGCCCCACAAATGAGGTCACACTAACAGTTCCTCGAACTTTCGCGACACTATTTCCCAAGAATAGCGCGATGCGACCATCGCCCAAGCGGCGTCGGCCATCCGGCGCCCCGCCGCGGAGTCTTCCAAAAGCGCCAGGCATCGCTCGGCGAAATCTGCTGGGGAGTCGGCGATGTGAATGTCTTCGCCGTTCTGGATATCCAGGCCTTCGGCGCCGATGGTGGTCGAGACTATTGGAATTTTAGCAGCCATTGCCTCGTAGATCTTAAGGCGCGTGCCGCTGCCGCTTCGAAGGGGAACGATAGAGGCTCGCGAGCCCCACAAGAAAGGGCGAACGTCGGAAACCGTGCCGGTCACCCGAATGCGGGAATCGTTCTCGGCGAGCCTCTGGATGCCTGGCATAGGCCGCCGGCCGGCGATGACGAGCGAGCAGTCCGGCCGCCGTTTCCGGATCAAGGGCAGGATCTCAGCAACGAACCATTTCATACCATCGATATTCGGCAGCCAGTCCATGGCTCCGACAAATACCAGGTCAGCTGTGGGAGCCGATTCCGCGGGTCGCGCGAAGTAGTCAATATCGACGCCGGTTGGCACCCAGGCGATTTCGGGGATTCCGTAGAGCGCGCGCATGCATTGCGCATCGGTCTCTGAAACCGCGATGATTCTCTTCACCCGGCGGCAGACCTCGCCCTCATATCTCCGCATGCGGCTGTATTGGCCGCGCAAAAGGAGTTTGTGCAAAGGACTGGATGCATTCTCGGCTTGGCGTTTCCAGATGAGAGCTTCCACGTTGTGTTGAAACAGCACCACCGAATTCAGGTCCGTGAAGTTCAGTGCGGGAACCAGAAAATCGCAGACGATGCTGTCGAATCTCTCGGTTCGCCTCAACAGTTCGATCTGGCGCTGCATCCGATTCGAGCGGTAGCGTTGGATCACCAGCGGCAGCGGCGAGAGCAGGCCGGCGCAACCCTGCAGCCAAAAGGCGGGCGTGCCCTTCGGCGGCGCCCAATGGGGAATCGGGTAGGCTTTCGTACAATACTCCGAGCTTCGTTCCAAACCTCCAGGCTGCCCCGCTAGGTCCAACGCAAGATAGTGGATCTCGTGCCTGCGGTGCAA